>JAACFF010000312.1 GCA_009937635.1 Chloroflexota bacterium | reverse complement strand
CACTTGCCAGGAGGAGGCGCCGATGGCGCGCATCACGCCGATCTCCCGCCGCCGTTCCAATACGCTGAGGGATAGGATGCCGCTAAGGCCCACGCCGCCGACCAGGGCGATGACGATGGCCATCACCGCCAGTAGATTCAAGATGATTGCGAAGCCTTCACCGGAACGGGCAGTGATCCCGGCGATGGTTTTCTCGCCAAAGGCGCTGGACGGGGAAATATCGACCCCTTTCTGTCCCAGTGTCGCTTCTAATGTTTCAGCCACGGCCGACTGAGTCACCGCATCTGTATTTACTGTCTGACCGAATATAGTATTGGCCAGGCCGGTGTAACGCAGTTCGCGCTGCATCGTGCTCAGGGGCAGATGGACGGAGGTGTTGGTCGCCGGGTCGAAAAGGGTACCCACGATCTCGACGTTGAGTTCACGGCCGTTGCCATCTTCGAGCGTGACCACATCTCCTACACTCCACTCTTTTTGAACAGCGACCCGCTGGCTAATGACGGCGGCGTTCGTGTCCTCAGCGCGCAGCCAGCGACCTTCTTCAATCTGTGGATTGTAAAGTGCCGTCTCCGGCGGCTGACCGAAGAGTGTAACCCGCGCGTCTGTTACGCTCGCATCTGCCTGAGCTACCGGGCGGGCGCTGGCCGGAAGCACCAGCCACGATTCTACCGCAGCGATATCGTTCACCCTCGTCGCTACCTCTTCCGTCGCCTGTAACCGTTCCGGCTCATCAAAGGCCAGCGTCACCTGGTAGTTATGAATCTCGGCCAGCTTATTGCCGAAAGTATATTGAGTGGCATCGTTGACGCCGACCACCATCATAAAAATGGCGCCGGCGGCGACCAGGGCGACCTGGATGATGATTACCCGCCGCCGGTTGCGGAAGGTGTTGCCGATGGTCAGCAGGATGGTATAAGGAATATTGACGGCTTTAGCTACGAGGCGGTCCATGGTGCTGGCCGATCCACTGAGGCCATAGCTGCTGACCGCCTCACGCACGGTGATGCGCATCCCGCCCAGTAGGGGGAAGAGCGCGGCGATGAAAGGGGCGATGATTGAGATGGCGACCTGTACCATGACGGCCGTCGTGTCAACACGTACTTCGTAAATCTCCATATTCAAGAAGTCGGCGAAGAAACCTTGCAGTCCTAAAGCGGCTGCCGCGCCGATGGGTATGGAAACGATCGCGGCCAGCACGCCGTAGGTAAGCACCAAGAGAAGGTAACTCCACACAACCTGCCTGGAGCTGGCGCCAATCGCTTTCATCACCCCAATCTGACTCACCTGCTGCGAGACGATGGCGCTGATACTGTTGTAAACGAGAAAGACCCCTAAGATGACGACGATACCGCCTAGAAGGCCCAGAAGGAGAAATAGGGCGTTTAATATCGACTCCGCCGGCGAAACGTCTGGTGAGGTAACCCGATCCTGGAATGGGAAGGAGAGGCCCACGGAATCGACGTTGATATCTTCGAAATAATCTTGAATGGCCAGGTCGGTCGCTTCAGCGCGCTCCTGGTCGAATTCCACGTCACGGGTCTGAATAATATTGTAAGTGTCGCGCCCGGTGATGCGCTCGAAGGTCCGGCCATCGGCGTAGAATGTCTCGCCAAAGACAGGCGTCGGGCCGACGGGATCCATGGTTGCCACGACGTCGACGGTGCGTACGGTCTCGCCAGAGCGGATTTCAATGGTGTCCCCTTCAACAACGCTGCTAGGTCCAACGGAGATCTGGCCAACGCCAATGGTGTTACGTCCTGGCCATTCGCCGCTCACCAGACCGTCCAGGGTCATGATCTGCTCGGTATAATTTTCACGGCCGTTAAGCACACCCGGCTGCCACTCTTCATCACCGATAAAGCGCCATTCCACCCCCGAGGTCTGCAAGCCTTCAACATCTGCCACGCCGTCGATACGTCCCACTCTTTCCAGCTGATCCCTGGTCAACGGCGGGGAAACGCTAAGCTTGATATGGGCCGGTTCGGCCGCCTGAGACCCGGTGAGCACGGAGCCGGCAATCAGATTGCGACCGCCGATGACCAGGCCTACGCCGATGGCGCCCAAGGCGATTACCAGCACCACCTGCATGGTGCGACTCTTATCTTGCCATAAATCAAACCAGACTTTACTCAGCAGTGTAATCATTTAATTGCTCCCTATCATCAAACCGTTAAGCTGTTTGGTACCAATTGGCCATTAAAAATACCTCTGGAGATGCCATTGGATGGTGTTTCGATAACCCCTCCGTTTATTGAAGTTGCTGGAACAGTTGCTAAAGTCTGTGGGCGACTGTCGTATGCGATACGGCCGTTCACGATCTCGACCTTGCGTGGGATTCGATCCGCCAGCTCCTGATCATGGGTGACCATGAGCATCGTCTTGCCTTGCTCTTCAATCAGCTTCATAAATAGGTCAAAAACCTGACCGGCCGTCTTCGCATCCAGGTTGCCTGTTGGTTCATCGGCGATGAGTAGGGGTGGATCAGTCGCCAGGGCGCGGGCGATAGCTGCCCGTTGCTGCTCCCCACCAGAAACCATGCTGGGTAGTTTGTTCGCCTGGTCGGCCAGGCCTACCATATCTAGTAACCCCATCGCTCTCTCACGTCGCTCAGAACGGCCGAACTTCTTGGCGAATTCCATTGGTAGCACCACGTTTTGCAGTATGCTCAGTGAGGGCAGCATCTGGAAAAACTGGAAGATGATACCGACTTGCTGCCCGCGCCACTTGGCCAGCTCATTTTCGCTCATGGCGTGCACAGGGCGTCCGGTAACGATAACCTTGCCATCAGAGGGTCGGTCAATGCCGGTCACCATATTGAGCAGAGTTGACTTGCCATTTCCTGAAGGTCCAACAATTGAGACAAACTCGCCTTGGTGGATGTTAAGCGAGATGCCGTGCAGAATCGTAATCTCATCACTGCCAACAGGGAATGATTTGACGATATCCTTCAATTCAACAATTGCCTTTTCTTTACCGTTACCGTTTTTGGAGATCATTTGCTACCTCTTCATTTGCATCACGAGCAATATTTTTGCTGTTTTCTTAGTTACGAAAGGGATTATACCCAATTGTACATATTTTGTCAAGCTATTGTCAATTATTATTGGACAAGTCGTGGATCTGCTAATCCTGACCACCATTTAACCCACCAGTTTTTGATAGCTCCAGGCACGGTTATTTCATCTATGACTGTTGGACATGGTACGAATTAGCACGCAAAATGGACAAGTACACTGGCCGATCCCATTGACCTAAACGCAGATAGGTGTTATTGATGATGGACTCTGTGCTTAGGCTGGTTAAGGGCAAGGATAGGGCAGCTTACACTGTAAGCTCAACCGCTAACTAGTTTATAGGCAGCAAGGGTCCGCTTGCGGGCGCTGGCATGGTCGACAATCGGCCGTGGATAATCTTGGCCGATGCGGCAGTTGGTCTGTATCTGAATGTCGGCGGGCATCCGCCATGGTTCATGGATGTATCGGTCAGGGACATCGCTTAGCTCCGGCAGCCAGCGCCGAATATACTTGCCCTGAGGATCGAACTTCTTGCTCTGCAGAACAGGGTTGAAGATGCGAAAATAGGGGGCGGCGTCGGTGCCCGTGCCGGCAGTCCACTGCCAGCCGCCATTGTTTGAGGCAGGGTCGCCGTCTATTAAGTGCTGAATGAACCATCGCTCTCCCCAGCGCCAATCAATTAGCAGATCTTTGACCAAGAAAGAAGCCGTAATCATGCGTGTGCGGTTGTGCATCCAGCCACTCTGTTGGAGTTGGCGCATGGCTGCATCGACAATCGGGTATCCTGTTCGGCCCTGGCACCAGGCCTCAAACGCCTGGGTATCATTGTCCCAGTTGATGCCATCATATTGCGAACGGAAGCTTCGCTGGCGGACGTGAGGAAAATGATAAAGAATAGTGAGGTAAAATTCGCGCCAGATGAGCTCGTTCAACCAAGTTTCCGCGCTTTTGTGGCTCATTTTATCAGGAGCCTCTTCGATGGCCTGGCTTGCGGCGACAACAGCCCGGCGTAAAGACAACATACCAAAACGGATGTAGGGTGAGAGAGCCGAGGTTCCATCGATGTCAGGCCGATTTCGCTGCTCTCCATACTGGTAAATAGCTAGATCTGTGGATCTCACGAACTTTTCCAGACGGCGCAAAGCCTCAGCCTCACCTGGTTTGAATGGGATCTGATCAGAAAGGGCAGGGCCAAAGGACAAGGGCAATGTAGGCAGACCTTTCGGCGTGTTGAGCGCTGTAGGTTTTGATAGCAGGTTGGCCTCGACCGGTCGCGGCAAGGATTTCCAGGTCTTGCTAAAGGGTGTGTAGACTGTATAAGGGCAGCCATCTTTTTTGAGCAATAAATCGGGTGGATGAACGGTCAAGCCATTGGTCAATATTAGAGGTAAAGCAGCCTGTACCCGGGCATCGCGGCGGCGGGCGTAGGGAGATATATCCTCTTCGGCGTAAACGGCAGTGGCGCCGCTTTGTGACCTTAAGATGGTCAACGCTTCAACCGGATCACCCTGATGAATGATTAGCCTGCTGCCAAGCTGACGTAGGTCTTGATCCAGGGAGCGCAAACCGGCAAGCAAAAACGCGTTACGCTGCGTGGAGGAATAGGGAGAAGCCAGCAGACGCGGATCCAGGATGAAAACCGGCACAACACTCTCCGATTGTGCCATAGCCGCCCTTAGTGCCTGGTTATCAGCCAGTCGCAAATCCCGTCGAACCCACCAAATCGCTGTGCTCATTTTAGCTATCCCTCAAGTAATGGCCGTGTCAGCGTTGTACAATATGCCGGACTATTACCACCCACGACTGCCCGGACCACCCTTGAATGGACCTACGACATCGTCGGTGATCCAACCCCCGTAAAACTTGCCTGGTTGGGGACGGGCTTTTTCGCCATCAACCAAACAGGCATCCATCGCCCAGGCATAGAAGGCAATGTGGTTCTTAATGTTGGAGAAAGCTGCAGCGGGCTGCGCATAGCTCCACGCCGCTTGGCGAGCGACTTTTTTGTTTACGACTACATCGTAATAAGATGCCTGGCCTTTCCACTCACACCAGGAGCTTCCGTTGATAGCATTTAAATATTTGAGATTGATATGGTCCGGAGGTATATAGTAAACTGGTGGATGGCTTGTTTCCAATACCCGCCAAGCCCTGTCGCTATCGGCAACGAGGGCGCCGCTGAATACCACTTGCAGTCGCTTAGGAGATTGCTCCAGTCGAGGTGGGCGGGGATAGTCCCAAACGGATTCTTGCCCAATTCCGGGCTTGATTGGCGTTGGCATTCTCATTAAGTTCTGATTATGTTCGCCGTAATCAGAATCTGCGCCAACCAATCGACGATGACGCTGGCCGATTCGTCCAAGTGAATACGTGCTGCCTCGTAATAAGCAACGACAAAGTCTGCTACAAGCTCTTTAGGCAATCGATAGCCGATGAGCAGGTGCTCGATCCAGCTTATATCACTCTGCAACAATTGTACTTCACCCAGCTTGAGCGCAGCGATAATCGTTTGAGCGATATCATTGTTGATCGATGAAAGGTGTTCCGTTGGTTTACCGGTGGCTGTGAATGTGCCCCATACCTGGGATTCGATCGTGGCCTGCTGTTCATAATAATGCTGTAGGGCCCTCTGGTAAGATTCTGAGACCTCCACCCCTGACGAGACCGGTAATTGCTGATTCAGGGACACAGAAACCCATTGAACTGCATCTAGCAACGATTCTCCGAGGTAATAGCCAGGAATTAGCCGCTGTAATTCGGGCATCTGATTAAAAACAAGGCCACCAAAGGCTAGTGGAACGTTGTGTAGCTGCGCCGCAATGGCGATCTCCTTCAGGGTAGCCGCGGTATGCAATAACTGGGCAGAAACGATGATCAGTTTCGGTTGTACATGCTCAATTGTCGATTCCAGTTCATCGGCAGGCACGTTAGCTCCCAGATAAATCACGTCCCAGCCTCTACGGCGAAGCAAAAAGGTTAATAGAAGTGGGCTGAATATGTGGAAGTCTCCTGGAGCCGTGGCTACTATAATTCGCTCTGGCCGGGTAGGCGGGGGCGTAGCGGAAACCAACATCTCTAACCGTTGCAGGCTGAGAGCTGAGGTGAAATGCTCTTGCTGAACTGTTACCGCACCGTTGTACCATCCGTTGCCAACTTCAACCAATCCATTCAGCAGCAATTCGACACAGACAGTCTCCGGAGTATATAGAGCAAATGCCCTGACTAATACCTGTTCAGCCTTTTCTCTGTCATAAGCAAGGCAAGCAGAAACCCATGCTTTTCGAAGCTGGTCAATTTGCTCTCCTTCAAAAACAGGAGCAACTCGCCCTGCAGGTTTCTTAGCAGCTGCTGTCTCGGCTTGAAGAGGATCTTCCCCCTTATCAACAAAAGAATGCCATAAGTCAACGGAGTGACTGATTGAGACACCCTCATCTTGACGGGCTATCAGCCACTTTATGATATCAATATCACTTTGAGAGTATTGGCGATGTCCACCTACCGTTCTAGTTGGACATGGCAGACCGTAGCGACGCTCCCAGGCGCGAATAGTTGCTGGATTCAGGCCTGTCTGTGACACAACTGCCTTAATATTAAATACCGGTCCGTTATTTCTTGTCGCCTCAATTAGTTTGTTCATCCGATCATCCAACTTGTTGCTTAGCAACCACTATCAAGGAAGGTGCAAGAATAGCTGTCCGCCTGCGCAGTGCTCAATCGCTATAAGCTTAACAATGGCTCCGCATATATACAAGATTTGTACAAATTATATATATTTTCTTGACAAATGTCAAGTGATGCGCTATCATCTTTCCGGTGACACACGCATTTCAGCGTTTTTGAGATACGGTGATGTCAAATATTGGAATCGAAGTTAATCAAGTGATTGCGATTAAACAGGAATAGCTAAATGCCAAAAGTTGATTTAAATTCACCTGCACCGTACTTCGCCCTGCAAGATTATCGAGGAAATATGGTTAGCCTATCCCACTTTGCCGGAAAACAGCATGTCCTGCTGGTCTTTAATAGAGGCCTTACCGTTTTGCCGCGCGCACATGGCGCAGTTGCGCCAGGATCATAAACAGTTTACAGAGCGAGGTGTGGCTATCCTGGTTATCGGGCCAGAGAGCGCCCAGAGTTTTGCATCCTACTTCTCCCAACATCGATTGTCATTTATGGGGCTGCCTGATCCGCGACATCGCATCCTCAAACAATACGGGCAAGAAGTGAAGTTATTTAAGTTTGGGCGCATGCCGGCGCAGGTACTAGTGGACAAAAGTGGTACAGCTCACTTTGTTAATTATGGACATTCGATGAAGGACATCCCATCAAATA
>JAACFF010000045.1 GCA_009937635.1 Chloroflexota bacterium | reverse complement strand
GTTAGCCTCAAGCCAGCGACAAACGGTGAGCGCATAGGTCGTGGCCCTGGGGAAGCGGCGGTCGATTCGTTAGGTTTTATGTGGGATAACGTGTCGTTATACGGCCGCCTCCCAAGCATGCTTTTGAGCGGCGAGATCTCGCCGCAGGAAGCGCGGCCGGTTAGCGTGGTGGGTATAAGCCAAATTGCGGGCAGGGCAGCAGAGAATTCGGCGATGAGCCGTAACCTTTACCCGATACTGACCATGGCGGCATTCATTAATATCGCGTTGGGCTTAACCAATTTGTTGCCGATCCCGGCTTTGGACGGCGGTCGGATATTGTTTGTCCTTGTCGAGGCAGTGCGTGGACGTCGGGTCGAGCCAGAGCGGGAGAGTATGGTTCATATCATCGGAATGTTGGTGCTCCTGGGTCTTATGGCGCTGATGATCTTTCAAGATATTGTCAATCCAATTGTTTTACCCCAATAATGAAATTAAATAGCTTTCGTTTTGTGTTCGATGCCTGGTTGTAAACAGGTAGGAGTTGTTTCATGGAAGGTGAACGAGTTCAGATTCCGTTTGAGGAAGTTTTAGCGTCGTTGTTCGAAGATGAAACAATGGCGATTCACCAATTGTATCGACTTTCGGATATGGGTAGTCAGGAATCCGCCGACTTTCACCGTTATTGGTCTGCATCGTCTGACGAGCGCAGAGGGATAATTGTGCGTCACCTGGCAGATGTTAGCGAAGAGAATTTCATTGTGGATTTTTCTCCGATATTCACCTTGTGCTTACAGGACTCACACTCGCCGGTTCGTATCGCCGCCCTTGATGGTCTATGGGATAGCACTGATGTGTCGCTTGTGGAACCAATTATCAACATGCTGGAGAATGATCCGTCCACTGAGGTGAAAGTTGCAGCGGCGCGCTCGCTGGCCCATTTTCTATTGATGTCTGAATGGGGGCAACTAAAGGGTGCAGACACAGCGGCTATTTTTGAAGCTCTCAGCTCTACGTATGAAGATGCATTGGTAGCGTTACCTGTCAAGTGTGCGGCCCTAGAGGCAATGGGGTCATTGACATTGCCAAGAGTTGTCAAATATTTCGAAGAGGCTTTTGACGACAGTGTGCAGGAACTTCAATTAAGCGCCATGTTCGCGATGGGTATAAGCGCGGACCCACGTTGGTTGCCGATATTGCTCGATGAGATGGAGAGCCCGGTTACAGCCATGCGTGCAGAGGCGGCGCGCGCCTCAGGAGCTATTGGTAGCAGTTCAGCGGTAGCGCAATTGGCTGAACTTATTTTTGATGAGGATGAGGATGTTGCCAGAGCAGCGATTACAGCCTTGGCTCAAATCGGTGGCGATGATGCTCACCATAGCCTGGAAGTGCTTCTGTCAGACTCGGACTTTGCCCACCTGCATGAGGCTGCTGAGGAAGCAATAGAGGCATGGCTTAAAAGTGACAATCTAGACGATATTTCCGAATGAAGCTCTCGCATTGCCAACTTTTCCCGCACTGTTTATCTTGCGCACTGCCCTAGTCGTGAACCTGTTTTGGTCGCTGATAGGAGCTGTTTTGTAATCAATCAAAAGGCTGATAATCTTTAATGGCTTCAACGTCGATGGTCATGGCTAAACGGTTCTTGCATGGTTCGGCCGTTACCAGTATGGTAGAGATGGCGACCGTATTCCGTTTGTTGCCTTTATCAAAGGATTTTGTTGCGATTGTAATGCGTATGCCGTGAAGCCTAAGCGTGTTCTGTTTCTGGTGAGATCATTCTTGCTCTTTCTCGGTCTAATGAGTTTGTTGGATGTTGTATTTGCACAGGAAGAAGAGCTCACTCAAGAATCCGAGATCGGCTACGTATTCGGCCAAGAACTACGTTTTTCATTAAGAGTCCAAGATGCTTCAAGTGTGGAGCGCATCACGCTGACGTTTCGCCCTGAGCTCTCTGCTGAAGAGTATGTTGTCAACGTACCGTTTGATTCGGGGGAGACGATTTCGGTTACTCATCCTATAGATTTGTCTCTTGTAAAGGTACGGCCGTACAGCCAGATTTACTACTCTTGGGAAGTGAAAACGGCCAGCGGTGCTTATGAATTGCCGGAGCAGAGTTTTGCTTATGAAGATGACCGGTTTGCTTGGAAGAGCACGACGCGAGAAGCAATAACAGCGCATTGGACCGATGGTGGCCCAAGTTTAGGACAAGACGCGCTAGATGTGTCGGCTCAGGCACTTGCACTTCTTTCTAAGGTACTACCGATAGAGACGATTGTCCCGTTTGATGTCTATGTATACCCATCGTCAGCTGATATGAACGCTGGCCGTCGATTGGCGGGGTTTGATCCCGAACAGGATCCCCCCTCTGATCCCCACGTAATCTTGGTGACTGCTGTCAATCCCCAGTCAGCCTTAGCTGATCTAGGGCAGAGTATTCCTTATGAGTTGACCCATCTTCTTCTCTTTCGTGTTTCAGGTGACGATTACCTAAGCGTACCTTGGTGGCTAATAGAAGGCTTGGGTTTGACTGCTCAGGCCCAACCGCACCCGGACCATGCCCAATTCCTGGAGGATGCAGTCAACATGGGCTCGACGATTCCATTTCAGCAACTTTGCCAGGCGCCGACGGTAAAGGGGAATGATGCTATATTAGCCAGCGCCCAAAGCGCCTCGCTGGTAAATTATATCCTTGCCAGATTTGGCAGCCAAAGGTTCGCGGAGTTAACAGCAAGTTATGCTAATGGGGTTGAATGCAAATTGGCGGTTCAACAGATTTTAGGTATATCGTTGCAGGATTTGGAGGAAGCGTGGTTGAATTCACAAATGCAACGTTCAATCCTGGAACAGATCTTTTCTGATTACGGCCTGTGGCTATTAATCCTTCTGATCAGTCTTGGATTTACAGGCTTCTTGGTCTGGTATTCAGTGCGAGGCACAAAGCAGCGATGAGGGACAAAGTACAAGGCGGTTAGGCTATTTCGATTTGCAATCGAAATTATCAAGACTCTGATGTCGCAGACAAAGACAGAATCAAAAAAGGATAACATGGCCGAAGTCGAATTACTGTTTTTACAAGGCACTACTTTACTGCGTGATGGTCACGTAACGGACGCGATACCGTATCTGGAACAGGCATATGAACTCCAGCCAAGCGATGTAGACGTGGCGATCAATCTCAGCGGCGCCTACATATTGACTAAGAAGTTTCAGAAAGCGGTGAAGATCTTGGAGTCGGCCGTGAGTGAGGAGCCTGATCATGCGATGGTATGGATTAATCTTGGTGCAGCATATTTAGGTAATCCAGTGTTAGCACGGGATGAAGAACAGAAACGAGCAATCGCGGCGTTTGAGCGCGCCCTGACAATCGATCCCGTGGCGCACAGCGTTGCCTACAATATTGGTCTCATCTATCGCGACCGGCATGAGAAGGGGGAGGCAATTCATTGGATGCGTCAAGCTGTTAAGCACAATCCAAATGATAGGGATGCGCGGAATTTGTTGAACAGACTTGAGGCTACGTAGATAACACAGCGCAATTAAATGATATGGCGCTATGCTGACAATACGAACAGGAACTAGACGGTATGAATCAACATGATCGCCGATTTGGACCTTTTGCTGCTGCTATGCGCAAAGAGGGTTTGCCAGAGATATTTATTAATTCTTTTGCCCGATATTATGACGAGCTTGTGACGGGTCACACGGGATTGATTCGTGAGGCTGATATCTTGCCGGTGAGTGACGTTCCCAATATGGAATTGTTTTCAATTCACTTGGAAGAACTGGGGAGAGCGTCCCTAAACAAAACGGCCGTTATCAAGTTGAACGGTGGCCTGGGAACCAGTATGGGGTTAGAGCGGGCAAAATCCCTGCTTCAGGTCAAGCAGAATTATACATTTCTGGATATCATCGCCTTGCAGGCAGTGGCCGCTGGCGTGCCTCTCATTCTAATGAATAGTTTTGCCACCGATGCCGATTCATTGGCGGTGCTTGTGCGGCACCCAGAGATGCATTATGAACTTCCGCTGACTTTTGTGCAGCATAAAGAACCGAAGATTACAGTATCGGATTTTAGCCCAGCATCCTGGCCTCAGAACCCTGATCTAGAATGGTGCCCGCCAGGTCATGGAGATATCTATACTGCGCTGATCACTCGAGGTACGCTGGGAGCTCTGTTGGAGGGCGGCTTTGAGTACGCATTTGTATCTAATGCCGATAACCTGGGCGCTGTCCTGGATTTAAGTTTGCTCGGCTACTTCGCCGAGAAAGAATTGCCATTTATGATGGAGGTGGCAGACCGAACGGAAATAGATAAGAAAGGTGGACATCTTGCACTGCGCAAGCGGGACAGCCAATTCATTTTACGAGAATCCGCTCAATGCGCAGATGAAGATATGGACGCTTTCCAAGATATTGCCAAACATAAATATTTTAATACAAACAACCTTTGGATCAATCTGAAAAAGATGAGACAAGTAATGACCGAGCGAAAAAACCAGTTGGGTCTACCCATGATCCGCAATCGAAAAACAGTTGACCCGAGGGATGGATCGTCTACGCCAGTGTTCCAATTGGAGACAGCAATGGGTTCAGCTATTGGCGTCTTTGAGGGGGCACAAGCGGTTCGTGTGCCCCGCTCACGCTTTGCCCCGGTTAAAACAACGAATGATCTTTTGGCTGTGCGATCGGATGCCTACAGTTTGTCTAAAGATTTCCGAGTTAGGCCAAATCCGGAACGATCTTCCTCTCCTCCAATAGTCGATTTAGACGCAAAATTCTACAAATTCGTTTCTGACTTTGATTCGCGTTTTGTACAAGGAGTCCCATCTCTGCTGCAATGTGACCGCTTGCGTATTGTAGGTGATTTTCGGTTTGAAAAGGACGTGATCTGCCATGGTTCCATAGAACTATTTAATCATTCAGATCGGCAAAATGTCATTCCAGAGGGGACAGTCTTGCAGGGGTAAAAGTATGAGCAGTGTTCTGACTGTGATAGGCGGTGGATTAGCTGGCACTGAGGCGGCATGGCAGGCGGCCAAAGCTGGTATTCAGGTCCGCTTATTCGAAATGCGACCACAAAAAACAACTCCTGCCCATAACACGAATCATTTGGCAGAGCTTGTTTGCAGTAATTCGCTGGGGTCTTATAAAGTGGATCGCGCTCCTGGGCTTCTGAAAGCGGAGTTGAGGGGGTTGGGATCCCTGATATTGGAGTGTGCAGAGAAGGCGTCTGTGCCGGCCGGCTCCTCACTGGCCGTAGATCGTGAGATATTTGCCACTCTTGTGACTGCCCGAATTGAGGGGCACAAAAGGATTGAGCTGATTCGGGAGGAAGTGACGGCCGTGCCAGAACAAACGACCATTATCGCATCCGGTCCATTAACGTCCGCTGCGATGACTGTTGAACTGCAAAGGTTGTCTGGGCAAGATCATCTTTATTTCTATGATGCCGTCTCGCCGATTGTCCATGCTGAGACGATCAACATGGATATCGCCTTTCGCCAATCCCGCCATGATCGTGGCGAACAATTGGGTGGAGATTACATTAACTGCCCGATGACCAAAGAAGAATACAAACGGTTTCATGACGCGTTGATTGAAGCAGAAACAATAGTCCTCAAGAAGTTTGAGCAGGAAGATCCTCATTTTTTCGAAGCGTGTATGCCCGTAGAGGTTTTGGCGAAGCGAGGATTTGAAGCATTGAGTTTTGGCCCAATGCGCCCGGTAGGTCTGCAGGATCCACGAACTGGAAAACGACCCTATGCAGTTGTACAATTGCGGCAAGACAATCTAGCCGGGTCCCTATACAATATTGTCGGGTTTCAGACTAACTTAAAATGGGGCCAGCAGAGGCAGGTGCTGCGCTTGATTCCGGGATTGGAGCATGCCGAATTCTTGCGCTATGGTATGATGCATCGTAACACATATATCAATGCTCCAAGGTTGCTACATCCTACCATGCAGTATCGCCGCCGGGCAGACCTTTTTTTCGCAGGTCAGATTACCGGAGTTGAAGGGTATATCGGAAACGCAGGGACGGGATTGGTGGCAGGTGTGAATGCAGGGCGCCTTCTGGTCGGAAAACCGCCGGTCATATTTCCCACAAACTCTATGTTAGGGGCTTTGTGTCACTATGTGACCCATGCCGCTGCTAAGGATTTTCAACCAATGAAGGCAAACTTTGGCTTATTCGCATCTCCGCCTATGAAGATGAACAAAGCGGATCGTTACCGATGGTATGCGAAGCGTGCAGTGACTTCATTGCGTCGTTTTACTCGCGAGAATGACGTGCAGTATGATCGGGAATACGCTGAACGGGACATAGTGGATCATGGAAAAAATAGTTAATTATAGCGTCGATAACGTAACTGTTTACAAGGATCGGGCACGTATGACCTGCAAGGGCATGCTGCAAGTCGATGCTGGCTTTCACAAGCTGATATTTGACGAACTGCCGCTCACTTTAGATTCTGAGTCGGTGCAGGTTGGTGGAGGAGGAACCGCCCAAGTTCGTATCGTTGGCGTAGACGTATCGCGACGCCATTACGAACTGGCGCCAGCGCAGCGCGTTCGTGAGCTGGAAGCTCAGATTGAGCAAATCGTCGATGAGATACAAGTGTTGGACGATAACCAAACCGGCCTGGAAGCACAAATTGAACATCTGCAAGGCTTGAGGCAAGCAACTCGGGAGTTTGCGAGAGGATTATCAAGAGGTCGCACCTCAGTTGAGGATCAGAGTCGGCTGATGCTGTTTCTGAGCGAGCAAGACGACAAGCTTCGTGCGGCGATGCGGGAGACCTACCAGAAAAGGAGAGGTCTAGATCGCCATTTAAGCAAATTACAAGCGGAGCTCAACGATTTACGCTCTGCTCGACCACGACAACGTTTCCAGGCTCGAATTGAAGTTGAGGTCTTGAACAGCGGCGAATTCGGGCCAGAATTGACATACATGGTGCGTGCAGCGGGTTGGCAACCCCTTTATGACCTAAGGTTAATCGAAATGGACGAGGGTCAGGTCTTAGAAGTAAATACTTTTGCCCAGGTAACGCAGCGCACGGGTCAGGATTGGTCTAATGTACATCTTTCAGTTTCTACGGCACGTCCGGCATTAAATCGACGCTTGCCAGAACTGAAGCCGTGGTATGTAGACGAGTATTTGGTCCCACTGCCTAGAGCTCAGAGGTCAAGATCAGCCGAGTTGGAGCCAGCTATGGCTGCTATGGCAGCGCCATTGCAAGAAGCGGTACCCTACGATGATGCTGCCTTGGATTATGTTGAGGCAGATGTGGCCGTAGCAGAGGTTCGTGAAGGCGAATCGACCGTAACATTTGATGTCGCGGGTCAATGGGATATACCGAGCGATGGGTCACCCAACAAAATGATGTTGGCCAAATTCCGATTGGATCCCAAGATAAATTACCTTGCGATTCCCAGGCACACTGATGCCGTTTACCGTCGGGCGACGGTGTTTAATAAGGGAAGCGGTCCAATGCTTGAAGGAGATGCAAGTTTATTTGTGGGTGATGAATTCATAGGCAAAAGTAGGGTTGAATACACGCCGATTGATGGGGAGTTGGAGCTATTGCTGGGCGTCGAGGAACGTATCCGCATCGAACGGGAGCTCACGAAGCGTGCCGTGGATAAACGCCTCTTGCGCGAGAATCGCTTGTTGCGCTACGGTTATAAGATCGAACTTAAAAACCTAATGGCAAGCGTGGTTGAGGTTGAGGTGCAAGATCAGATACCTGTGTCAAGGCATGAGCAGATTAAAGTCAAGCTAGAGCAGGTAAGCCCCGAGCCAGCAGAAAGAAGCGATCTCAACATCATGGAATGGCAACTATCTATAAAACCGGAAACTGAAGCAAATATTCAATACGAGTATTTAATTGAACATCCACGAGGTCTGAAGGTTACAGGTCTTACGGAGTGAAGCAGGTAACCAGATAGGTGGATTTAAGCCGGGATGCGGATCTAGGAGGCACCAATTACTGCACAAAAACATTTGATTGAGACCGTAACACCAAGAGAGAGATCGTTCTTGGTCGCAGTAGCGTTACGAGGCAGTCGGCCGTTACTCACGGCCGAGGATAGCCTTGACGAATTAGCTAGACTGGCAGAGACGGCTGGCTTGGCTGTGGTCGGCCAGGCGATACAGCGTCTGGATCATCCCTATGCCGCCACATACATCGGCCCGGGAAAGCTAGAGGAATTGAAAATCTTATTGCAAGATCTTGGGGCCGGCGTTGTTATTTTCGATGATGTATTACTTCCGCGTCAACAGAGAGAGTTAGAGCAATCATTTGGCGAAGAAATTCGGGTGATAGACCGGACAGCGTTGATCCTTGATATTTTTGCTCAGCATGCGCAAACACGAGAAGGTAAACTTCAGGTAGAACTAGCTCAGCTTGAATATAGGCTGCCGCGGCTGACACGAATGTGGACACATCTTGCGCGACAGGCTGGCGGTAGGGCTGGCGGTGCTTCTGGTGGCGTTGGGTTGCGTGGGCCGGGAGAAACACAGCTTGAGACGGATCGCCGGGAAATCAGCCGGCGTATTTCCCATATTAGGAATCAACTCGAAGCTGTACGCGCTCGTCGCCAGCGGCATCGTGCCAAACGCCAGCAAACAGAACTGAAACATGTTGCCATTGTTGGCTACACTAATGCCGGAAAGTCAACGATACTTAACCAGCTTAGTGGCGCCGATGTTCATACCGAAGATATGCTTTTTGCCACTTTAGATCCTACAACTAGGAAAGTAGCTATGAGTGGTGGAAGGGAAGTGTTGTTTACCGATACTGTGGGATTTATCCAGAAGCTGCCACCGGAAATTGTGGCAGCGTTTCGGGCGACTTTGGAGGAAATTACCGAAGCGGATATGCTGCTTCATGTGGTTGACATCACTCACCCTAATGTCGCAGCACAAATTGACGCAGTTGAGGACACATTGGCGGAATTGGAGGTAGATCATCTGCCCATGGTCGTGGCGCTAAATAAAGCAGACCTGCTTGACGCGAATTTGAATCCGGTTCCTATCCTAGATCTCCAGCGGCCAGCGGTATTGGTTTCAGCGGTAACCGGGCAGGGGATTGAAGGTTTGTTGACGGCAATAGAAGCTACCATGGTTCTATATCTACATCCGCTTCATGTTCTTTTGCCTTATAAACGCGGCGAATTGGTCTCCTTACTGCATGAACGGGGACAGGTCGACGAAGAAAGACATGGCGCGGATGGAATTGAGATCTACGGCCGTTTGCCAGGACGTTTGATGTCATATTTTGAACCTTATGAAATCAAGGATTAGTCGCTCTGCTAGAAACTGCCTGCTCCTTTGTAACTGAACTATGAATCGCATCGGTCAAATAGCTCAAGATCCGAATGTGCAAACAGCACTGGCTAGCTTTGCGGAAAATAAAGACGATTTGCTAGAAATGATCGTGGCGATCCAACAGATTCCATCGCCGACGTTCGAGGAAAAAGAACGTGCTGCCTTTATCGAAGCGCGGTTTTTGGACCTTTGCCTGCAAGATGTGGAACAAGATTCTCTACACAATGTGTACGGCAGATTGCCTGGACGTGATCCCACTTCCGCAATGCCTGTGATTATATCCGCGCATAGCGACACAGTCTTTCCTTCTGATACTGACCTAACCGTTACGCAAGACGGCCGTTACTTCTACGGTCCAGGCATTGGTGACAACGCCGCTGGCGTTGCTGGTCTATTGATATTGGCCCAAGCTATTCAAGAATTCAGACTTAAGCCGGCGGCGGATCTTTGGTTCCTGAGCAATGTAGGCGAGGAAGGATTGGGGGACTTGCGGGGCATGAGGGCAGCAGTTCAAAGATTTGGGCAGCGCGCGACATACATTGTTGTAGAGGGTGGATCGTTTGGACAGATCACCCATGAGGCGATTGGAGTTCAAAGGTTTCGCATAGAAATTAGCACTCCTGGAGGACACTCATGGGGAAACTTTGGAGCTCCGAGCGCCACCCATGAATTGGGACATCTTATCGCGGCCATCGATGGATTGCGTGTTCCGGCATCGCCAAGAACATCCTTCAATGTTGGCATCGTGGAGGGAGGAACCACTATTAATAGCATTGCTGCATCGGCCAGCTTGCTGCTAGATCTGCGTTCTGAGGAAATGGAAGAATTGGAGAGGCTGGTTGCGCAGGTTCGGAACATCGTAGATGATCGACAGAAGAGGGCGAAAAAGGCGGGTCGTACAGTCGAATTTCGTATGGAACAGGTTGGAAATCGCCCGGCGGGCCGCATCTCTCGAGACAATCCCTTAGTTCGTTTAGCAGAGAGCGCTTTACATTATGTTGGATGTTCGCCTATCACTTATATTGCGGGCAGTACGGACGCCAACATTCCTCTCAGTCAGGGTCTGAGATCGGTTTGTATCGGCCTAGCACGTTCAGGTCAGTCACATCGGCAAGATGAGTTCATCGAACCGGCAGATTTGCCATTGGGCATGAAACAATTGCTGTTGCTGACACTAGCCTCCGCTGACTTCTGATCAATTTATTACGTGTCTATATCCGCCAATAAGAGTTGTATATTAAGGAGTGTGGAGCAAAATTATGGATTTTGAACTAACTACAGAACAACGAGAACTCCGTCATGTTGTTCATGAGTTTGTCGCCCAAGAGGTAAAACCTATGGCACGACATACTGATGAGAATAATGAGTTCAATTGGACAGCCGTCAGAAAAATGGGGCCCTTAGGCTTGCTTGGTTTGGAAGTGCCTGAGGAATACGGTGGTGCAAACCTGGATGCCATCAGTACGGCAATTGCTATTGAGGAGCTTGGATGGGGTTGTGGTTCAACAGCTTTAGCAGTAGCTGCTCACAACGGTCTGGGATTGGGCCCTATTGTTAATTTCGGCACTGTCGCGCAAAAGCAAGCTTGGCTGCCACCGTTGGCGAGTGGACATGGGAAGCTAGCTTGTCTTTCCTTAACAGAACCAGGCGCTGGCTCCGACTTGAAAGGAGGGATACGTACGTCCGCAGTTAGAGAAGGCAATTCTTGGATCATAGATGGAAGTAAGATGTGGATGACCAATGCTTCGATTTCGGACGTGATGGTTGTGCTCTGCCGCACTAGTCGTGACGGAGGAAGTCGAGGATTAAGCCATATCTTGGTGCCATCTAACGCTCCAGGAATCACCATTGCTCCAGCAGAAAAAAAGATGGGGCTCAAAGGCTCACCTACCCACGCCGTGACCTTCGATGAAGTCCAGGTTCCGCTGGAAAACTTATTGGGCGAAGAGGGTCAAGGGTTGAGGCAGACATTGGCCACACTAGATAGTGGTCGCGTGGGCATCGGCGCACTGGCCATTGGCCTGGCCCAAGCGGCGTATGAGGCGGCGATTGGCTATGCTAAGGAAAGAGAGGCATTTGGTCAACCAATTGCTAATTATCAAGCCATTCAGTGGATGCTTGCCGATGCAGCCACAGAAATTCAGGCAGCACGGCTGATAGTTTACTATGCAGCGTGGTTGAAGCAAAACAACAAACCTTATACGCAGCAAGCTGCAATGGCCAAGCTTTTCGCGACAGAAATGAGTGAACGCGTCTGCCGAAACGCCATACAGGTACATGGCGGTTATGGGTACAGCACAGAGTTTGAGGTTGAACGAATGTACCGGGATACTCGACTAATGACCATAGGCGAGGGTACAAGTGAGATCCAACGACTGGTTATCGCCCGCTTTATTCTTGGGGTGTGAGTAATGCAGTAGCCACGTAGCATCCTGAGTAGATTAAAGCGATCGCTATCTGCTTGAAGTTGCTAGTTGACTTTCACCATAAGTTCATACGGCGCTATCGTATCTGGTGAAGGCACTTTATCCGTAATTAGCCAGATGAAATAGCGTCCTGCGAGTAAATTGCCAAGATCGACAGTCTTGCTCACCGCGTAATCTCCGTTCTGACCCAGGAGGGTCAAGGTCTCACACTGCCCCTGAGCAACCAATATCTGCCCGTCTTCTGGCGTGAAGTTTGTCAGTTGTACAATCACATCGCCTGATTTATCCAGTTCGAAGCTGTACCAGTCATCTCTATCGTCCGGTAGAAACTCGTGCAAAACGTTCGTTGCTACAGAGAACGCCTGCGCACAAACATTGTTTGGTTCGTCAGATTCTGGTATTGGAATGGGTCGACCAGCAACGGCAGGTAGGAAAATGAACTTAGGAGTCACGACAATGCGACTAGTGGCGAGGTTGCCGGCGCCTTTATGATCGAAGACAATGAAGTTAACAAGGCGATCGTCGGTTTGTGGACGCTCCCGCAAGTTTGAATATGTAATGGTGCTCAAAACTTGCTCATAGCTGGCCAAACTATCCATGCCCGTTAATTCAAGTTGTCCGGATTGTTGTTCATAAAGAGCTGTGATATTCGTACCGCTTGTATCCACGGCCAAGTGTTCAGACTGGCCATCCGGTTGGTTGGTAAGCGTAACGGTCGCCGACATTAACGAACTATCATCTAGATCCAGGATTTCCAGATCCTCGGAAATATGCAAGGGATCCCCACCCCAATGAGACTTGTCGAATTGCACGTTCACATTCGTTCCCGGGATCTCCCCTCCGCTCAAATCGATTAGGGGTAAATCATTAACCGATTCCATTTTGACGGTGCTGGTAACGAGATTGCTATAAGCCAAGCCATCGTTGACGATGAGCGTAACAACGCGATCGTGGATAATTGGATCGTGCGAGCGATTTTCAAAAGTTACTGTACGCAGGACAGCTTGATACTCAGCAACGGAGGCAGAACCAGAGAACAAAAGACTCCCAGCGTCTGCATCATACGAAGCTGTTAGGCCAGAGCCGTTGGTTGTAGCAGCTAGAAAGTCGGCGGTGTTGGCCTGGTGATTTTCAATGTTCACCTTGGCCGATTTAAGATTTGGGCTGTCAATGTCGCGGACACGAAGGCTCGGTCCGGCTATAATGACCGGCCCATTGTGCTCTGTAAAAACGGCAGTAATATTGTCAGGCAATTCCAATACTGGTGCATCATTCAACTCTGAAACGTTTACCCATATCTGGACGGTATTGCTGCTATATGCGGATAGGCCCCCATTCTGTGAAACATCAATGCCCTGGCTACCATTAACACCCGCCGTTTGATCCCAGGCCCTAACCGTGATAGAGCGCTGAAAACCGCTCGCATCAGCATCTGGGACGAATCGAATAATTGCGCTTGTGTTCACTAATATGGCCGCTGTATCAGAAATCACGCCTATCATCGACCAGTTCAAACCGTCGTCAATGCTGAATTGCCACTTTCCGTCGTTGCTATCTTTGCCAACGATTGCAAAGCCACGGAGAGCACCTACGTCATCATCCTGAATCGGATCAGAACCGTCAGACGCAATGAGAAAGCCTACCGAATTGCCGGGAGGATCTGTCTCATCCTCTACCACATCACTAAAACTCATTTGCGCCTTAGGATCTATTTGCGGCGCATTGTTGGAGGGATTGACGAGTAAGGTAGTGGTCGCGATTGGACTGTTGTCAAGACCATCACTTATCACAAACTCTATGATCCGGTTTTGGACATTTGGCTTTGGTGATAAGTTGTCATAGGTGATTTTGCGTAGGACAGAGGCATAAAGCTCCAATGAAGCCGCACCTGTCAATCGCAATTCTCCGCTAACAGGATTATATGGATATACAGTAATGGGTGAAGCGTCACCGTTGATTGCCAGGAGCTCAGATTCTCCATCTGGTCGTGTTGTTAATGTAACAACGGCCGATACGATTTCGTTATTATCAAAATCTTCAATAGTAGCATCAGGCGCTACTACAGGAACAGGTCCTGAGCCCCCTGCGTAATTAGTGATTAGATTGGTGCCGGATATAATGCCGTTGAGATCTATCATAGGAGGATCATTTACTGGCAGCACATCAATAGAGGCGGCCTCTGTGGCCAAACTAAATGCCGATGATCCACCATTTACAGATACATCTACACCGGTTTCTCCGCTACTGCCTGAGGTTTGATCCCAGGCTCGAAATGTGATACTCGCAGGACCATAGTAATTTTTGTGGGGCAGAAATCGAATTCTTGCAGTGAGATTGAGCAGGGTAGCCATACTATTAGCTACAACACCAAAATCTTGCCATGAGGTTCCGGCGTTTGTTGAATATTGCCAGTCCCCATTGCCTTCTCCAACTTCAATAACGGCGATCCCTTCTAAGCTAATAGCATCGAAGCTCGTATCAGGATCGGTAATGCGATCTTGTCCGCCTGTTTCAGCCGATTCGATGACGGACTTAACCAAGTTTCCAATCTGATTGGTTGCGTCCTCATCGATCGTAGAAAACCTCATATCTCCTCTGTTATCGAGAATGGGTGCATCGTTGACGGCATTGATGGCAATTGTGCTCGTGGCTTCTACACTGTAGTTGCTGCCATCATAGACCTGGAATGTAACTAATCGGTCCTCAGTGGCTGGTGCGTCGGATATGTTATTGTACGTAACGGTTCGCAACACAGTCTGATAGTCAGAAATAGTTTCGGTTGAGCTTAATTTCAACACTCCCGAATCCGGGTTATAGCTGGCTGAGATATTTGTTAGCGTGTCATCAATTTCCAAGCTTTCTGCATTTCCATCGGGCCGATTCGTAAGTGTCACTGTGGCTGATTTTATTGTGGAACTATCGGTATCAGAAACAATTAGGCTGCTGGAAACTATTAGCTTTAGCCCTGCATTTTCAGTAAATGTAGTTGAATATCCAGAGCCAGGATCAGGCCCATTGAGGTCAATCGTGGGAGCCGAAGAAGCGATCTCTACTGGCGCAGCAGACGTAGTCGAACTTTGTAACCTACCGGCGAGCGCGGCAACATCGCGTAATAGCAAAAGGCTCAACAAAATGGCCGACACAATCGCCGCCAAAAAGAGGGCTCGATCTCTCCTGGCGGATCCGTTCTGCATTACAGCCTTGGTTCTTTCGAAGTCAATCATATTGGCGGTGTGGGTGTTGGCCTAGGCTTATCCTCATCATCTTTATTACCGCCACCCACGCTTGACCCACCGCTAGGGGCCAGGGTTGCGGTTGCAGTTGGTGTGGCGGTTGGGGTAGGCGTGAATGTTGGTGGCGGGACCGGGATCGTCGCTGCGACAGGGATGCTGTTTAAGGCGATTTCCACCGCAGGCTCGCCGACAGTTGCGGAGATCCAGCCGATCCGTCCGTCTGCAGTTTCCACAACATACCAAATATCTGAACCATTGTTCTTTCCCAGGATAACTACTTTGTCTTCTTCCAGCAGGTAACTGTCGACACCGAAACGAATTCCAGGGCCGAAACGTAAACTCGCTGAACTGACCGATATTCGATATTCAGATCTTGGCGTTGATGTTGGACTCGGCACAGTTGGATTAGTTTTGGTCACTGTCGGTTCTGGAGGTGTACCAGTTATCGTTGGCGTCGAAGTTTGTGTACTGGTAGGGCCATGCGTAGGGGTTGCCGTAGGCTCAATTGTAGGTGAAGTGGAGGAGGCGTCGATTATTCTACCTGCCGCACTTTGTTTGCGTTGGGCGGGCAATGTAGGTGTAGCAGCTTTTTGCGCATTCGTTGCCGTAGGGCTAACTTGCCCACTTCCAGGCGTTACAAGGGCATTTGCGTTATTAATACCAGCAAACTGTGATGCAGTTGCTGGGCTCCTAGGGAAAATCCATAAGAAGCTGACTGCAAGTGTCAAGCATATCAGCAATAAGAGCAAAGGAAGAAGAAATATCGGCCACGGACGCCTTGGATCCTTTACATTACTTGTGTGGATCCGTAGATCTTCTGCCACAAGCGCTATTTTGAGCGCGTCAAGAAACTCGCTGACGGACCCATACCGGCCTCGTGGACCTTTGCGAACTGCTTTCTCAACCAGAGCACAGGTTTCAGGGGTGAGATCTGGACGAAGCCGATGCAAAGACCTGCCGGTCATAATCAAGGTCCGAAATGAGTGCAATCGGCCGGCTTGGACTTGGTCCGGATGTTTCCCAGTGAGCAATTCAAACAGAATGATTCCCAGAGAATAGACAAGACTTCGGCCATCGATTTCCCGACCGTTGAGTTGCTCTGGCGATAAATAGCGCCTCAGATAATTTACTTTGCTGCTTTCGTCTTGCTGCTCATGTCGCGGTGGAATGTCCAGATTTACGATAACGACAGAATCGTCTGACTTCAGGGTTACATTCCTCAGCATGATGTGTTTTGGTGTAAGTTCGTAATGATAGTAGCCCAAGCGTTCTGCCAGAGACAGCCCTGTAGCAATTTGTTGTATTAATGTTAAAGCATAGATAGCGTGGGCTGGGGACTGTTGCTTTGCCAAACGGTTCAAGCGATCTGAAAGGGGATAGCCGTCAACTTGTTCATGAACCGCATAAGGTCGATCTTCAAGCGTTACACCAGTCTGGTAGATTATAGCAATATTCGGATGGTGAATCTGCGACAAGGCCCTTGTGCGGCGAAGATACTGCTGTCGGAATAATTCATCTTCTGCATAAGTGGCTAACAAAATGCCTAATAGCACCTTGCGGTTTGTTTCTAAGTCAAAGGCCGCATATGTGTCAGCAAATGTGTTCTGTCCGACGTGGTGGTCGAGCCTGTATTGCTCAATCAATCGATCAGCGGTGCTTTCCATTGCCATTATAGTTTTAGCGTACTAGCCTTATGCGTGATGAATTCAGTTGATCTCCTGACAATCTCAATGTAAGTTTAAAGTTGTAAGATGTCGAATAAACTTAAGAATCCAGGAACATTTAATGCCCATCAAGCTTGGTAGACAGTATGCAAACGGCCAATTTACAATGACCGATTCTAGAGCTTGGCAGTAACAACTCCTGGCAAGCTTCGGATCAACTGACCATTACTGGGTACGCAAGTATTTTTTGACTGACCCATACCAATTCATTAACTGGAAACAAACAGTCTTAGGTCAGTCGAAGTACATCTTTGTTCAATTCAACGCGGTGAGTAAGTGTGACAAACCTCGGTCAAGATGGATAGTATGATCCACTAGCCTTGCCCACAAAGTCTATTCGTCACCTGGTGGTGGACCTGGGGTGCTTGTCGGTCGCGGAGGTTTTGGCGTCGGATCAGGATCATTGCCGCCACCGTCGTCATCACCACCACCGCCGCCACCGCCGTTGTCGCCGCCGTCGTCGAAAAACGGAGTCGGCGTTGGAGGTCCGGGAGTTGGTGTGTCGGTGGCCAATGGAGGTGGAATGTACAGGAGTTGCCCAACACTTAAGACTGCGCCTGGTGATAGGCAATTTGCATCAAATATAGTTTGAACAGGGACATTGGCTCTTTCAGCGAAGTACGAGAGATTTTCCCCTAATACAACTCGATGAGCGATCCATCTAGGCAAAGGCTCCGGTTCACATATCGCAGCTGTAGGCGTGGCCGACACTTGTATAATCTGTCGGGTCGATGTGGCGACCGAGGTAGCTGTCTGCGTGGGCGGTGCCGTCGTTGGCGTTTCTGTAGGATCTTCAATAATGATGAACCTGCGTGGATCACTTTCCACAATGATATCGCCAGAGATTGTGTCTTCCAAACGTACCTGCCAAACATATGAACCAGCCGATATATTGAGATCGCCAGCATTGCTTTCCAGAAGATACAGTGAAGCATTGTCAGGTTCACTTGCAACTCCGACAAGAATTGATTCGCCTTGCTCGTCCTCTGCCGAGACGTAAACAGAAAATGCTTCGCTTTCTTCGGGCGAGGTTAACCATACCCACGCGAAACTTATATTATCTTCGCTGCTAAACGCCTGATCCGCAGGTGGTCCAAAAACCGGAACGGTCGTTTCGGCTGAAGAGGTGGGAGGTGCTTCTCGTGTGAAGGTGGCGGTAGGGTCGGGGGTGTTCGCAGATCCTACGACTCCACCCAAAGCACCTTGCGAAGTATTATCAGCAATATTGCTCGGAGTGGCGGTGGATTGACCTTGCTCCGCATTGACCAATTGGCCCCAAGCGAAAGCCAATCCGAAGATCAGAATTAGCAAAGCTACGATAGGTACGGCAACGTATAACCAACGTCTTCCCCTACCTCCAGTGATTGTCGTCTTGGGGAGTGTCTGTTCGGCAAGGATTGCCGTGTCAATAGCTGACATTAATTCATCGGCAGATTCGTAACGACTCCATTCACGACGCCAAAGACAGTTTCTAACTAAGCGGTAGGTTTCACCAGAAAGACCCTGCCGCTCCTCTTCAAGCGGTACCTCTTTAGGCATCGTTGAGCGTTCAAAGATATCCCAAGAGGACGTTGGGAGTCGTGGCCGGTGACCTGTCAATAGTTCATATAATAGAATGCCAAGCGAATAAATGTTGCTTCTACGGCCAATAGCCTTGCCTTCGATTTCTTCCGGAGAGGCATAATCAAGGCTATTTGACTGTTTATTGATCAAGGCTGCATCTCGTTGATTGGCTGCAATTGGTACACCTAGATCTACTAATACTGGCGTACTGTCCGAATCGCGAATAAGAATGTTGTTCGGACGTAAATCAGGATCTACCAGGCCTGCTGGATGGGCAACGCTAAGAGCATCAGCGATTTGGCGAACAAGCAATAGAGCATCTTCGATCGGAGGCAGATATCCATCCGCGTGCCATTCTGCCAAACGTTCATCTAGCCAGGTTCCAGGGATGTATTCGATGACAGCGTATGGGTAGCCATCAGGGTTTACACCAATGTCCATTACAGAGGCAATATGTGGGTGCTTGATCTGTGAGACAGCCTCCATGCGCCGCTGAAACTGACCCGCTAAATCAGGGTCCTGTTCTGCGGTGGCCCGCAGAATCTCGACAAATACAGGCTGATCTAATTTAACATCACTCCCTAAGTAAAAATCACTTACTGAGCGTGAAACCAGCCACTCTTCCAGGTCGTAATTTCCTATTTGCTGCCCCGATAGGTCGGTTCGATTCTGAGTTAACATTCTATCCGTAAACATATGCAACCCGTGTGAATGTCGGGTTTAAAGATTATACTTTCGGTTTCTTACGATTAATCTAACTAAACGTAAGTGTAAAAAGGAGATGCTATCCCTCCACCATTTTCGATACTATACACGGTAAATTTCAACAAGTAGCACCAGGACAACCTTGTCAAAACAATCGTGAACTAGATTACTACCTTACGACGGAAAAAGCAATTCACTTTAATTGCACCGTTCGAAATTAGTATGCCCTCTGCGGACTTCCACTAGACTCAAGGTTCGGGATGTAATAGCAATGAAAAGGCACGTGGCGTGCTTGCCGCGATTACAATGGAAGATTCCTTCTCTTCTAATAAGCGAACCTGTAGTTGGTAGGATCCATCTTTTTCGCTCAATACTCCTGGATCGAAACTAAATTGGTATCCATGGTTTCCCATATTGGGCTCTCGAACTACACCAGCCAAGTGTTCTGTTTGGTCGACTATTAAGTATATGGCGAACTGTTGATCATCACTTAATCTTAAAGGCCAGTTCCAATATGCGCTTACGGGATCGTGCAAGTAGAATGTGCTTCCAGGAGGTGGACCGCTCAATTTAATTGTGGCATCAATAGGCAAGGCTGATGTTGGTATAGATGTACTCGGCGGATCTGTGACCGTAGCCGCGGCAGCCCAGGGGGTTGGCAATACAGAGGTGCCATCCGGGACGTGCTGCTCGAATTCGACGGTTTGGCTTGACGGAAACGGAGTTGTACCAGTTATCTCATTTGCAGGTTTATTGCCAAGGCTCTGTCGAGTTAGGTACATCCCAATCACAATTAGCGCTAACAGAAGGAAAGGGAAGAAAATGCGAATCGTTCGTCCCCGTTTTCTGTTGAGCTCACGATCTGAGTCATCCAATGTATCCATCCATACTAGGTTTCAGGAGCCTAGAAGTGCTCTGCCCGATCTACCAGAATCAAATTGGGATTCTAGCACGAACGGCAGATGCACCGCCACCGCTGGGTAGTTGTTACCAATGGCGTTCGTGCTGGGTCTGGCAGCGAACGCAGAGCGTGGCGTAAGGAAGGATCTCAAGCCTTTCGGTTGGAATCAGCTCGCTACATTCAGAACATAGACCATATGTCCCGTTATCTAATCGCTGCAGGGCGCTCTCGACTTGCTCCAGTTGCTCTCTTTCCATGGCCTTTAGTGCTATGGTCTTTTCGAGCGTGATGTAATCCTGCGCCAGGTCATCTCGATCAGGATTCATGTGAATTGGTAGACCGCTGCCACCGCTCACACTCTTTAGAATCTCAGCTTTCTCTTCTTCTAGCTGTCTGCGAATATTCGTATAGTTCAATTCTGTCATATTCATTCTCACGTTTTAATCAGTCTGCTAAGCACGACTAATTTCAGGTACACAAAGTGCGTCCTAGTTAACCAGTACGTAACATTCTTTGACTTTGGTGCAACTAAGTACATAAGTTTGTTAGGTATTTTATTAATGCGCTCTTCCCCACCTATCACTTTAACCTATCATAAATCAGTCCCAGAAGTGTAATTTGTTATATGTGAGGGGTGATTTCTGTCATGTTTTTATTATCAGAGGATCAAAAAAGCGCGGCATACCAGCGCGCATTCCTCGAAATGGCTATGGATTTGATTCTGACAATTGTTTACAATCAAATAAGAACAGCGCATCATGAAAGTAGTTATTGGCTAGCAATTTCGGTAAGATGAATGAGGCTTGATATCAGGATAAAGATTCTTAATAAGTGAACGAAGAGTCTATCCAGCGGAGGGTTGTAATGTACCCGATGGAGGACAACCAATTTTTCATCCAAGAACAGGGTTTTGAGCCTGCTTATTTGGCGTTGTATCGTGATGGCGAATTGCAGCGTCGCGTAGAGCGAGGATTGGCTGAACTTGAGAGCTGCAATATTTGTCCACGTGGCTGTGGGGTAAACCGAATTGAAAATAAGACAGGCGTCTGCCATAGTGGTCGTTACGCCATAATTGCCAGCTATAATCCCCATTTTGGCGAAGAAGATCCCTTGCGTGGATGGCGAGGGAGCGGGACCATATTTTTTTCGTGGTGTAATCTGCGGTGTGTATTCTGCCAAAACTTTGATATTAGCCAGGTGGGTGTAGGCGTTGAAGTGAGCCCGAGACAGCTAGCCGAGATCATGTTGAGATTACAAGATCAGGGTTGTCATAACATCAATTTTGTTACGCCAGAACACGTCGTGCCGCAAATCATTGAGGCGCTGCCATTTGCCGTTGAGGGAGGCCTGCATCTGCCCTTAGTATACAATACTTCGGCTTACGATTCCATACTTAGCTTACAGCTATTGGACGGTATTGTGGATATCTATATGCCTGATTTCAAGATATGGGATCCTGCGCCCGCTTTACGATATCTAAAAGCCAGGGATTATCCGGATGCCGCCAAACTAGCGTTAAGAGAAATGCATCGCCAAGTCGGAGTGCTGAGGATGGACGAAAATGGCCTCGCAAGACGCGGCGTCCTGGTAAGACATCTAGTGATGCCAGATGATGTGGCAGGCACAGCAAACATTATGCGTTTTCTTGCCGAGGATCTCTCGCCAAATACTTACGTTAATCTGATGGATCAATATTATCCGGCCGGAAAGGTTAGCACAAGCAAATATGCGAAAATCAATCGTCGTCTATCAAATAAAGAATTTAGTGCGGCTGTGCGAACAGCTCGCGAAGCTGGTCTTTGGCGCTTCGACAAGCGGCGTCCGTTTTGGTTGGCCAAGTAGTTACGACATCCTAGTTGCAGCATAATATTTGCTTTATGAGCAATTAGGATGCCGCTGCCATGGCATCGCTATGCTAGCAAAGACTCAAATCGTTCTTGGGATTCAGCCAATACTTTTTCGTGTAAGCTTCCGCCATGACTGTCCATCGTCACCACTACTGGGAAGTCTACTACCCGGATTACCCACATTGCCTCAGGTACGCCGAACTCCAGTTTATGGACTGTAATGACTTCCTTAACGGATTCGGCGATAAGTGTAGCTGCCCCACCTATTGCATGAAAATACACAGCAGGCTGATCGGCGCAAGCCTTCAATGTATTAGGTCCCATGCCTCCCTTGCCGATAACTCCTTTCAGATTGAAATGGGCAATGACCTCTGGCTGGTAAACCTCTTCCCTGATGCTGGTTGTAGGCCCGGCGGCTACAAAGGAATAGGAGCCATCTTCATGCTGTTTTACCACTGGACCACAATGGTAAATTACACCACCGTCCAGTAATTGCCTCAGATCATCGTATAACTCCTTGTTAACTTCAGTAACTGGATTACGGATATACGATTCAATCATGAACTTGTGGGCTGCATCACGACCGGTAACGATGATCCCGTTTAGGAGTACTGTGTCGCCTACTTTAAGGGCGCGTATGTCCGCATCGGATATGGGAGTTGTCAGTTTAGGCATAGGTCACCTCCAGAGAACCGTCGCCAACAGTCACGTCCATGTGCGCGCGGCGATTGGCCCAACACATATATGCTACCGATACAAAATAGGAGGCAGGCAAACGATGCTGCGAGCCAATCTTGACACCTAGTACTGTTGTTTTCCCACCAAAGCCCATGGGACCGATGCCAAGACTATTTGCTTCAGAAAGAAGTCTTTTCTCTAGCGCCGCTAATTCTGGGTTGGGATTTTCATCATTCAATTGCCGGAAAAGTTGCTGCTTGGATTTTACGTAGGATGAACCCCTGTCTCCGCCAATGGCTACACCTAATACGGCCGGTCCGCAGCCACGACCTTGTGCTTGATACACAGCGTCTAGTACTACGCGGCGAACTCCTTCGAGATCGCGCCCTGCCTTAAGCCCAGCATCGGGCAGCTTGTACTGTGTAGAGACATTTTCGCATCCACCACCCTTTAGTAGAAGATCCACGTGAATAAAGTTCGCATCCCATTCGTGAAAGTGCATTGTCGGAAAATCATCACCAGTGTTGTTGCCGCTATTCTCGCCAGTAAGACTATCTACAGCATTCGGCCGCAAGAAGCTGTTTTCAGTTGCGACGCTGACTGCACGACGGATTTGGTTTGCCAACGCGCGTGTGGATACCCCAAGCGGATAATACACCTCAAATATGGGTGTGCCGGTGTCTTGACAGATGGGGGTTGAATATTCTCGAGCCATTTGCACGTTTAGTAAAATCGTATCCAGAGCACCTTTGGCTGCCGAACCCTCTTCTTCATTCTGTTCAGCATTTTTTAAAGCCTCATCCATATCCGCCGGAAGATTGGTGGCTGCCCTCCGAACCAGTTCAATAAACTGGTCTGTCAAATCTACTTTTTGTAGCTGCGTCATTGATATCTAACCTCCTACTTGATTGCAAGGTTACTTCATAAACGTTTTCTGTTTGAGTGGAATTTCCTGATTGGACTTTTCCACATTTGCGGCGAAATCGAGCCAGGCTCACTACATTATCCGAGGGGACCGGCAAATGCAAGCGAGATGAACTAGTCATAATCACGTTCGTCGAAAACGACGGTAGTAAAGCTGTAAAGCGTACTGTTCGAAGGCCATTCGCTGGGGACTAGACCTGCCTTCATGCAGACACCTTCCAAAAAAGATCTTTGATCCCAATTCATTCGCACGGCAACTTTGGGAAGCAGCAGGCCACGCCGGCCCCCGCCTTCAATCATTAGCCCATGCTTGCCAATCACTAGTTGTTGTAGATCGTGCACAAATGCCAACGGAGACAAGATCGCGATTTCGATTCGAACATCTTTGAGTTCCCTTAAGGTGATGGGCACAAATCTGGGATCTCGAGTTGCCGCGCCAATGGCGGCCTCTTGTACAGCTTCATTAAGCGGCATATTGCTCTGCAATCGGCCGATGCATCCGCGTAACTCGTCGTAATCAGACGCCACCCCTGGTTGTTTGGTTGAACTCTGACCCCACAGCGTAACGAACACACCGGATCGATCTCCGGGAGCAGGGTGGTTTGTAAACTGGTGTGACAGGTTTTCTTTGTCATCTAAATGGCGCCAAATGGTGTTCCGTGCAAGCTGAAGCAGTACCTTGCCAAATGTGAGATCATGCTGGTTATTTGTTTGTTGTCTCCTCGCAGTAAATTGACTTTCTTTGTCTAGGCTTCCCATGCAGCGATTCCTCCTGATCCGAACCACTAAGCATAATTTTATCAGCATGATACCACATCCCGGTCAGACTTGCTCAGCAAGTTTCGCTTCTAAAGCCCTGTGTCAATTGTTATGATCACGAGATAAGTGTGACAGGAAAGCGCGATGTGCCAGTGGAATTGATCTGCTATAATTCCCCCTTCATGTATATTGAGATTCATTTAGGAGACATTGTACGTCTGCGCAAGAAACACCCTTGCGGGAGCTATGAATGGAAAGTTGTGCGTTTGGGTGCTGACGTAGGCCTAATTTGCCAAGGGTGTGGGCGTAAAGTGTTACTACCGCGCGGAGTGTTCAACAAACGCTATAAAGCAACGGTCCAGCACGCCCAGCAAGAAGAATGATGTCTGATTTGTTAGCGTGGTTATATCTATTGACAGTAGCGTTGCTGTCTGTCTACGGTATAGTAGGTCTATTTACTCTCCGGATGTATTGGCGGCATCGAGGCCAAGAATATCCTCCACCCCAATTGCCGGCGACTGAGTTGCCATTCGTAACCGTCCAGTTGCCCGTATTCAACGAACGATATGTCATTGAGCGTTTGATCGATGCGGCCGTTCATCTGGAGTACCCTCGTGATCGGGTGCAGATCCAGGTGGTAGACGATTCTACAGACGATACTGTAGACATCGCGGCGACTCTTGTTGCTCAATACCGAAAGCTCAACATTAATATTGAGCATGTTCGACGTTTCCATCGCAATGGCTACAAAGCGGGAGCGCTTTCAGGGGCAATGGAAGGGGCTCAAGGCGATTACGTGGCCATATTTGATGCTGATTTCCGACCAGAGCCCGACTTCCTTTTAAGGACCATACCCCATTTCCTTTGTTCTCCGAACATGGGCATGATTCAAGCACGCTGGGGACATCTCAATGCGGGAGATTCACCGCTAACCGCCGCCCAATCTATTGCTCTGGATAAGCACTTTGTTATGGAGCAGACAGTTAGACATCGCGCAAATCTATTTCCGAAATTCAACGGCGCGGCCGGAATCTGGAGACGAACTTGTATTGAGGATGCAGGTGGCTGGCAGGCTGATACTGTGTGCGAGGATCTATGTCTGAGTACACGAGCTATCCTTAACGGTTGGGAGTTCCGATTCCTACCCGATGTAATTGCGCCAGCTGAGTTGCCAGATAGCATAAGTGCCTATAAGAATCAACAGGCCCGCTGGGCCAAAGGCTCGATTCAATGCTTAAACAAATATTGGGGGGATATCCTAAAAGACGGCAATTACACTTGGACTGCGCGCCTATACGCATTGCTCTCAATGTCTGCCTATGCGACTCACTTTTTATTACTGGTGCTGCTTCTGTTACAGATCCCTTTGCTAATTCTTGATGTTCATTTCTCATCAATAATGTTTTTATTCACGCTTATTGGATTAGGGCAACCACTGCTATTTGTCATGGCTCAAAAAGAGAGCTATCCAGATTGGGGGCGGCGTTTGCTGCATTTTCCGACATTACTTTTGGTGGCTATCGGCACAGCGCCGAGCAACAGCAGGGCTATGGTGCAGGCTTTCTCAGATAGACACCATCCCTTCATACGTACTCCTAAAGGGAAAAAGAAGGTGGGATTGGAATACCATGTAGCAGGAGTGCCAAGATATCAACTACCAT
>JAACFF010000311.1 GCA_009937635.1 Chloroflexota bacterium | reverse complement strand
TTGCGAATACTGGATATATGATGACCGCTGCGACTACACGATTTTGCAGTTGCAGCCGGTTGATCGACTGATCCTTAGCGGAACTGATCTTAACCCTCAGTGGCCAGCTCCAAGACTAATGAGCGATCAGCAGGAAGGAGAACGTCAGGAAAGTTATCGGATTGTCTTCAGCGCCGACGGGGAGCTATTCACATATACGATCAATGATCCCGAAAAATTTCAGAACTTCATCCCCGGCAGTAAATGGAGGCTCAAGGTCAACCAGTTTGGTGGAGTCAGAGAAGTAGAACCTGCACCATAAAAACTGGGAACACGACATGCGTATATCACTCTTGTTAATAGGAGGAATTATTGTATTGCTGCAATTGGGCTGCCGTCCGACTACGCTGGTATCTTTGCCCGATACAGGGGTTCAGCCAACCATGTTTGTTACAGTGACACCAACGGCCGAGATCGGAAAAGACGACACCACGCCAAAGATGATTTCATCATTGATCCCTGTTGCAGAACCCACTGTATTCTCAACAAGCACAGCCGTCGTAGCCGAAACCTTAGTCTCCCCCATGGCGAGCCCAACCCCTGCTCCTACACAAACAGCAACTGCGACGGCAACTCCATTTCCGACGCCTCCTGGTCCCTGTCTCGAACGGAAGCCAACAGACAATCTATTAGCCGTGGTAACACTCACTTACGGTTTAAGCCGCGACTTCGAACCTGAAGATCTTGTACCAATTTCCGATGCGCTACCGGTATACGTTACCATGGGATACCCTTCGCAGATTCGTCAGGTTGCCCTTCAGCCGTTGGTGCTAATGATCGATGATATGCTGGCGGATGGACTACGCCCGCGAGTGCTTTCAGCATATCGCAGTTATATCGCTCAGACCATCGCCTGGAAGAAGTGGAACGAATTGTATCCGGAGCACGCGGACATAATCAGCGCCCCACCCGGATATAGCGAACACCAATTGGGAACGGTTGTAGATTTCGGTTCGCCGGAACTGGCCCACATTGTGGGACAAGAAGATATCGAATTTCACACTTACTTTTACAAAACTAGCGAAGGAAAATGGTTGGCTGAGAATGCCCACAATTATGGTTTCACCTTAAGTTTTCCGGCTGAAACTCTGGACATCTCGGGCTTTTATTACGAACCGTGGCATTATCGCTTTGTCGGCGTTGAAATGGCTCAACAATTGCATGACCTGGAAATTTCCCTGATAGAGTATCAGTTGACCAACAACCCTGAGCCCTGCGTCCCTTAGCTAACGCCTGGAAAGCAACTTGCAACTTCCACAGCTCCTTCGATTCTTTTTCTTCTCTTGCCTGATTTTGTCGGCATGCCGCACTTCAGAGCAAGCATCCAATCCAGAATCTTTGGCAACCCCAGCCAGGAACATGGAACAAAGCACATCCGTTGTGTCAACTATTAGCCCCACGAACTTGCCGAATCCAACATCCACGCCAGTCGCCACGATACGGTCAACCCCAACATCTATGCCGGCCGCTACACCTACGCCAATCCCACAAACTCAGATCCCGCTTCCCGAAGTGAGTTTGCACGTTCCGGCACAATGGCGTGAAAAGGTGGAAGCAATCCTAAAAGATCCGCAGCAGTCAAAAACACGAAGATGGCAGATAGTATCAGATGCAAATGCCGATGTCCGTCTTGTAAACGAATCAGGCCAGTTAATAATTTCGCAGGAGCCCTTGGTACTAGCTGTGCCTTTCACAACCGAATGGGAAAATATCAGCTCTGAAGAAGCCGAAAATATTATTTCTCAAGGGCACAATCTAATAACCGTGATGCCTTGGTCTGCGATGCCTCAAGGACATAGGGCGCTGCGCATTGACGGCAGTTTTCCTGCAGATGATGACTATCCATGGCACGACATTTGGTCATTGCACGCGGCGCCAGGCTATGAGGAAGCAGCGGGCGAATTGCTACCTTGGCTGCAAGCCGCAGGTTCAAAACCCTTAGTGCACCTTTTAGCCGTCGGCGACATCATGCTTGACCGTTCTTTAGGCTATGCGTTGCAGCAAGGCAACCTTGCATACCCTTTTGCCGCGGTTTCTGAAAAGTTGCGGGAGGCTGATGTTACCATTGGCAATGTTGAGTCCGCCCTGGGCGACATGGGTGAACCAGCGCCCAAACGATATCCATTCCAAGCCCCGCTTGAAGCAGCAGAGTCTCTCGCATTGGCCGGATTCGATGTCGTCTCATTAGCCAACAACCATGCTATGGACTATGGTTCTGCAGGCCTGTTGCAAGCAATATCACTTCTGCAAGAACATGATATTCTGGCCATCGGCGCAGGTGCCAATGCGCAAGAAGCTCATGAACCTGCGATCGTTGAGATCAATGATCTCAAAATAGCTTTCCTTGCCTATGTGAACGTACCTGTAGAGGCAACCACCGGCTTTGATACGGCGTCTTGGACAGCGACAAGCGAGACTGCAGGTCTTGCCTGGGCCGATCCAGTTCAGATCGCGGACGATGTCAACGCCATTCGCGACAAGGCTGATTTAATTACAGTCGTCCTACATAGTGGCTTTGAGTACGTCTCTGCCCCAAGTGAGCCACAGGTCGCTGCCGCCCGCTCTGCCATTGATGCCGGAGCGGACCTGGTTGTTGGACACCACGCTCATATCTTGCAAGGCATCGAATTCTACGCCGGCGGCGCAATCGTCTATGGGACAGGTAACTTCGCCTTCGAAATAGATGGTCCACCGCAGACCGCTCTATTCAACATCTGGCTCGATGAAGATGGTGTTCGCCAAATCGACATACAACCGGCCATCATTCAATTTGGCGGGCAGCCCCGATTGGCGGAATCCTGGGAAGCGCCTGCTATCCGCAACCGTGTTTATCATTTGACCAACTTGCTAAATGCGAGATAACTCGAGGGAAATCCCAACTATTGATTCACAGTGGCCGAAAGATCTTGTTGGTCAGCAATTGGACCGGTAATCGTTTCGGGCGTGAAAATGCCCAAACTACCATTCTCCCCCAAGGCGGCGATGCTAACGGCATAATTAATAGATGGATCAAGACCGGTTAGAACGACGTTACCGGCCATGTTCGCCCTGACAAAACGGAACGGAGTATAGCCCACAGAATCAATCGGACGAAATGATATAGCGTACCCGGCAACGCCTTGTTCTACTGGCCACGTGAGCAAATAGGTGCCCGGATCAGCCATAGGCACTATCGTTGGCGGTATCGGAGGTGCAGGAGCGCCAGCCGCATTAGCAACCGCGGCTACATTGATTTGCACCGCTTTTTGAAGGTACGAATAGTCAACCAGGCTCCAGGTATCGAGTATGGAGTTAACCAGATCCGGATCTTCCTCCGACTCCATTACACGGACCGCGGGCATTCCCACAAGCACAAACTCTCGGTGATCACCCCAGCGCCCTTCTCTATCCAACGCATCCAGGATGACAACCGGGAATGTAGGCAAGTACAAGCCACCGATATATTCATAATAACGAGCCAATGCCCCAGTGGGTGATTCCCGCAGATTGTCGGCAAACAGCCGGACTGATTGTGGAATTCCAGCGCGACCGCCGATAGCATCGTAGTTTATTACCCCAAGTACATTCATATTGTCCAAAAAAGCATTCTGAGCAAAGTGACGTGCACCGGCAGTCTCTTGCTCTTCGGCGGCCATGGCAATAAACACTATCGTTTGATTCCAGTCACGCGAACTCAAAATACGCGCTGTTTCTAAAAGTAGAGCAACACCAGAAGCATTATCATTGGCCCCGCTTGCCCGGCTGAAGCCGTCGGTTACCCCTTGCGGGCGATTATCATAATGGGCTGTGACGATGATAATCCCGTCCCCAGAACCGCTGCCAGGTAAAGTTGCCACAACATTACGTTGCTGCGCGGTAGAACCATTGTAGCTAAGGTTAAAGTCGTCGAAACTGACCTGGAGCCTGCCATTTCCAACTCTTTCAAATTCGCTGAATATCCATCTTCGCGCTCCACCAATACCATAATCGTCCCGGTCTACTGCGCTGAACGAATTGCGCGTCCCAAATCCCTCCAGAGTCTGTACGTAAGACATCAACTGTTGCTGAGAAACCGCATTCACCAGAGCAGCTATGCCCGGATCAATAGCAGGTACAACGTCACTAACAGGATCAGTGACTTGCTCACCCGAAACGCTGGGGAATCCCGGCAAAGGTGGTGCCGTTGGGATAGGCGTTGGTATCACAGGTTGTGGCGGCTCGCCAAACAGTCCGCAACCCGCTAGACCCAATATCAACAAAACAAATAATAAGCTTACAGTTTGTCGAGGCAACAAATTCGGTACTCCAAAACTACGCTACGTTGACAGGCCTTAATAAAGATCGGAAATGCCGGGCCATCTAGCCCGGCATAACTCCAAAAGTGTACCTGCAACCTGTCAACCTGGCTCAGCTACCATCATACACTATTGACGGGCTTCAATGGCTACTCATGTGTCTCACTCTTCAGTCTCTTCAGATAATTCTGCGGCAGGTTTACCTGCAATAAATTCCTCGGTCATCAAGCGCGCTTCATCGTCGGTGAACTGTTGCGGTGGGCTTTTCATAAAATAGGACGAGGGAGGGATCAAGGGCCCTCCGATTCCACGATCCAAGCCCAGCTTAGCACACCGGATCGCATCAATCATAACACCGGCCGAATTTGGAGAATCCCACACTTCTAATTTCAACTCTAGCTGCAGCGGCACGTTTCCAAATGCACGCCCTTCCATACGAATGTGGCACCACTTGCGATCCGTTAACCATGGTACGTAATCACTTGGTCCCACATGCACATTCTCCTCACCTAGTTCGTAAGGAAGCTGACTAGTTACTGCCTGCGTTTTCGATATCTTTTTGGATTCCAGGCGATCGCGCTCCAGCATGTTATAGAAGTCCATATTGCCCCCAAAGTTGAGTTGATAGGTACGGTCTAGATGGATACCTCTATCTTTGAAAAGATTCGTCAGCACACGATGTGTTATGGTTGCCCCCACTTGGCTCTTGATATCATCGCCTACAATTGGCAATCCGCGTTCTGCAAATCGCCCGGACCAATACTCAGAACTGGAAATGAAGACCGGAATACCATTTACAAACCCACAACCAGCATCTAGTACTTGCTCAACATACCACTTGGTTGCCATTTCAGAGCCAACCGGCATAAAGTTGATCACAACGTCTGTCTTTGTACCCTTCAAGATTTCGACGATGTTGTCCGTTGGTCCAGGGGCCTTCTGTACCACGCTCTTCAAATACTTGCCGAGCCCATCGTGGGTCATGCCACGATGCACTGGTACGTTTAAGTAAGGAACATCGGCAAACTTGGTTGTGTTGTTAGGATGTGCCCAAATTGCTTCGCTCAAGTCTTTGCCGACTTTGCTTTCAACCACGTCAAACGCGGCTGAAAACTCAATATCCCGAATATGGTAACCACCTACCGTGGCATGCATCAGCCCCGGAATCTCAGCATCATCCGGCGCATCTTTGTAATATTCAACACCTTGCACCAAAGAGGAAGCACAGTTGCCTACACCGATAATAGCCACCCGGACCTTCCCACTTTTCTTATTATTTACCATGAAGACCAATACTCCTTCAAGTTTCGCGCACCCTGCATCGTCATCAGATAGTGGGCGCATTGCATCACATTCGCGCAATGTCATTGTTAAAATACGTTTGGCACAGTTAATTATCTATGTCTAACGGGCACAAACAATCGAGAATTATATCTGCATACTTTTCGACCGTCTAGCAAGAAATCGGTCTCAAATGTGGTACTCACGAGTCAAACTTTTCCCGCGAAAACGCGATGTAAGCTAGTAGCAACGCTGTCACTGACAGCGCAACTATAGTTACTGCTTTACCAATAGCATAGCTTTTCGAGTCCAATGCAAAAACTACTTCATGTTGACCGGCAGGCAAGTACACACTGCGAAATAAGCCATTTGACTCGTAGATAGTGGTGGGCTGTTTGTCAATCTTTGCATTCCATCCTGGGTAATTGGCATCGGTCAACATGAGCAACCCATCCGCTTCACTTTGAGTCTCTAGCACCACCTTTTCTGGGGAGTAATGGGTGATCTCCACTCTGGCTTCGTTGTACTCATCGTTATCATGCTTCGCTTTGGGCAATTCAGAGTCAGCCGCAACAAGAACGGCCGTTTTGCGCGCGTTAAAATCTGGCGATAACATCGTGTTGATCACCGTCTCGCTGTCAGGAACCAACTGCCAATCATAAACCACAAAAGCTCTTTGCATAACATCCAGATTTTCGTATATCTTAACATCTCCAGAATGAATCATGCGATAATTACCAGGCACCAACGCTTGAAAAGTATTGTCCCGTTCATCAAGTAGCGTTAGCGCCTGCACTTCACAATCCGTCGATCCTGCACACGAATTGACAATCACCTCGCGCAAGAACGCAGGTGCTGGAAATCTTACTCGAAACAGATCCTGTCCCATCGATTCTGGAACAATATTCTGTGATTCCCCACCTGCGGTGATAATACGCACCAATTCCGGCCTATCTGAAGCCAGAAGACGCAATTCAGTTCCCTCAAATTCAGGCAAGTAACCAACAGACACTGACTCCCCCTCCCGAAGGCGCACAGTATGTTGTCGGTCAAAGAAAACGCCATCTCGCCAGATATCGCCGACCTTATCCGTGATTAGAAACCTCGCGTTGAAAAGATCTAGCCAGCGCCCGTCTGGAACTCTGTCAAGATATTCGCGCAATCGACCATCTTTCGTTTCAACCCCCTCCGGTAGAATCAACTTCATCAGCTCGCTGTATGATCGCAAAGGCAATACACCCCCATCAAATCCATCTACAGAAGACAGGCCATAAGCGACTGATAGATTGGGTGCCACTACCTCTTTCTGCTTGATAGCGATTGTATAATCGTATTGCGCTTTTGTCGGCAGTTGGTCCCCATATATCGTATCTATCTCAACCTGATCGCCTGGATCAAAAAAAATGTCAGAAAGACTAAGAAAACGGTCGTCCACTTCGTTTGGCGACGCCAGCATCCGCGAAATGGGAGGGCGATGATCAAAAAAGGCCTCAGGCGCAGTTAAGTTGTTATAAGGCAATGTGCGCGAAGCGGCGAATAGAACAATAATCGCACCAGCAAGCAAAATGCCCAGTAATCGATCGTGCTTACCGCTACGACTATTAAACACAAAAAGTAGTACCGTCAATAAGAGAAAAAGTTCCAGCACCCAACCTAGAACCGTTAACCCAGAAGGTGCTTCGAAAGGCGCTTCGGAACCTATAGGGATAATTTCGATCAGCAATCTTGCCAGGAATCCCCATGCCATGAGCAGAAGGACGATGATCAAGAAGAATAGCAATGGCTGCACTATCAACCTACGCAGTTTATCTCGATCGGGCAACCGCCCACCTTCAATACG
>JAACFF010000310.1 GCA_009937635.1 Chloroflexota bacterium | reverse complement strand
CATATTGATCTTGTAGGTGTTCAGGAACATCGGCTTTAGCCACGTGACTGGGTCGCGTACGCGAACTATGCAGAAAGGTTCCTCCGGTTCGGCCAGATTTATTGACAATTTCTTCAGTGAGCTCCAGGTAATTCCTTGAATTATCGGCGTTTTCGTCACGAATAATTTCAATAGCGCCCGCCCAACCGCGACGAATACCGATCACTCTGTATCCTTCCCGTAAGGCACGGATGGTGATAGCGCGTATGGCTGGGTTCAGTCCTGGGACATCCCCGCCTCCAGTGAGGATTGCTATCACTCCCAATTTATTTTTCTCGTTTGCCATTTCCTTTTCTCCTGTGATGATGTGTGATAAATTGGCAATCTGCCCCTGTGCGAGCAAGAGACATTCTTGCCCATGTTTTCACTCACTCATTGTAAGTAAGAGCTTATTTATACTGATTCTTTCTTGGCCTTTCTCAAATCCCACTGTGGTTCCGGCTGAGCCATTATGCGTGCGAAGTCGCGTAGTGCCATCCACCATTGACTCTTCGGGCGAGCAAGATCCATATCCAACAAGCGATGTACATCGTGAAGATCGGTGAATTGAATCTTGCCCTTGATCTGGCCCACACATGCACTAACATACTCTTCTTCAGCCGTTTGCTGTGCTAGATAGTCGATAGCCATGGATGCAAAACGTGTAGCCAGGATCCGGTCAAAAGGAGATGGATCGCCGCCTTGCTGCATATGGCCAAGAATCGCTTGGCGGACGTCGAATAAGTCTCCACCTTCCTCCTCGAAAAGCGCAGCCATAAATGCGGTGCTGTAAATCTCATTGGCCAGCTCGTTGCGAATAATCAACCCTAAGCGTTTGCCTTTAGTGAAACCCTCAATAAGTTCCTCAACATCAGCCGCCATATCACGTAATGTCACCCCTTCCTCATGCAGATAAACACGCTCCGCACCGGTGGCCATACCACCCATGAGTGTCAGGTAGCCACAATGATGTCCCATCACCTCCACTACAAAGACACGACGCGATGCGACGGCCGATTGCTTGATCCTGTCTACGGCCCAGACAATACTGTGCAACGCCGTATCTGCACCAACAGTGAAATCTGTAGCCGGTAAATTATTATTTATCGTCGACGGCAGGCAGACCATAGGGATATCAAATGCGGGATAGTTCTGACGATTGTTGAAAAGCTCTAGTACAGATAAATAGCCGGACCATCCGCCGATCATCAACAATCCTTCTATCTGGTGCTTTTCCAAGGATCGGGCAATCGCATAGAAATCCCGGCCTTCAGGTATGTAACGATTGGTGCCCAACTCGGCGCCGCCACGAGGGGCCAAGCCAGCTACACTCATCCAATCCATTTCTTCAATCTCATCATTGATCAGGCCACGAAAACCATTATTCACGCCCAACATAACATGCCCTTTATCGGTACCCAGGCGTACAGCCGCACGCACGGCCGTGTTCATTCCCGGCGCCGGCCCCCCACCATGCATGACAGCGATGCGCCGTCGCCGCTGTCCAGGCTCGGGATCATGCGGAAAGGTCCGTACAAGCGTGCGCAACATACGAAAAGATTGTCTGAAACTACCACCGCGCAATGCCAGGGCTTTGCTGTAATCGCGCTCCTTAATCGCATCAGCTACAGCCCATGTACGGTTCAAGCATTCGCTCAACGGCGTTCGCGTGACGTTGTTGCCCTGAATGCCGATTACAACTGGCTCATCCTGCTTGCCCGCAGCAAGCACCGCCTCAACTGCCTCGGCCCCAACAAGGGTGCTCATAATGCGATCATAAGCGCTAGGCGCCCCGCCTCTTTGCACATGACCCAGTACAGTAATGCGCGTATCCTCCCCCAAACGTTGTTCCAACACTTCCTTAACATCCTGGCTGGTAATCGGATTGCCGTTGCGATCTTGCGCCCCTTCTGCCACTACCACAATGCTGTCACGCCGGCCAGTCTCGCGCCCTTTGTGCAGCACTTCGCACATTCTTGCTTGCCATTCGTGAACTTCCGGAGGCGATTCGGGTATAAGAACCCAGTCCGCACCAGAAGCAAGGGCGCTCATGAGAGCCAGATAGCCACAACGCCGGCCCATCACCTCCACAACAAAAGTGCGTTGGTGGCTGGCGGCTGTGCTTGTGATAGCGTCAATAGCATCCACGATACGGTGCAACGCCGTATCAGCACCAATGGTCATATCCGTACCGTGCATGTCGTTATCAATTGAACCGACCAGACCGGCAATGGTAAGTGACTGGTGAGTATCAGCCACTTCCTGCGTAATCTGCCCCACTTCAACCAGTTCAGCCACAAGTCCCGGCCATTCCTGCTGCAAGATATGTGCCCCGGTCAGACTGCCATCCCCTCCAATGATCACGAGTGCTTCGATTCCGTTGTGGATGAGATTGAGCGCAGCATTCCGGCGACCCTCTCGCTCACGAAACTCTTGGCAGCGGGCTGAACCAATAACCGTACCGCCCAACTGCAATATACCGCCAACTTTATTCCATCCGACACGACGAATCTTGTCTTTGCCTTCTACCATTCCGCGGTAGCCTTCATATATTGCGAAAGTTTCCGCGCCTTTCTCAAGAGCGGTACGCACCACGGCACGAACGGCTGCATTCATGCCTGGGGCGTCACCTCCACTGGTCAATACACCAATTCTTTTCATAAGCTGTTTCTCAGTTTCTGGTATGGTACTGTTTTCGTCCAGCAAGGCAACTATTATTTTGGGCAGCCATACACAGATTATCCACCTTCGTTTTTGGAATCCCCATGCCGCCCAAGCACTGTGTGCACAGATTGCCACCAAGCAGCCATCCGGCTCTGATTGCCAACAGCGTAGGCTACCCAATCCCCTCCGGCGATCAATTGAGATTCGTTCACGTGTTCCCTGCGCCCAATATAGACCCACGACACGGCCGTTCGTCCCGTGTGGGTCGTCACATCCCTTTTCACGCGACGGTATGTGGAATCCATAGGCTGGTCAGGAATAAAGCCTTCAAGAGCGTCAAGACGGGCCAGAATGTCCAAGTAGGCTTGGTCTTTTACAGTGACTAGCTTCCCAATTACAGATCCGACCGGTTGCTCCACCAGCATCGGATAATATCCCATGTCATACAATTGGCTGTTGGCCAAAACGGCCGACTCAATCGTTGTGATTGCCTTCCCCCACAAGTGCTCATTGGGCTGTCCAGGAATTAGCGTGCCGTATACAAAAAATGGCCACCGCTGCAATGCGTCACGTTTCATGATCTGTTATAATCCCAAGGGTATTGTAACCAATATTTGTTGATTCTTCATGCCCTCGTAGCTCAAAGGATAGAGCAATCGCCTCCTAAGCGATCGATGATGGTTCGAGTCCGTCCGGGGGTACTATTCGCCTAGGTGTAAGCCCTCTAGGCATTCAGTTACAACGTACTGACGGGATCGATTTCCAAGGCCCATTGCTTGGGAACAGAGAAGCCCGCTAGCAGACGTGTCGGGTCAGGGGAGCGAACGATGATCTGCCAGCGATAACGGCCGTCGACACGACTAAAAAACGGCGGAACAGGTCCGATCAATTCTGTCGCGCCAAGCGCTTTTTCGCGCACATGATGCCTTAGCGCCGCAGCAAGTTTATCCGCCTCTCGTTTGCCACGATCAGCAATACGGTCAGCAAATATCAACTTTGCCAGGCGCCGGAATGGTGGCAACATATGCTGGGTACGAAAGCGGATTTCATCAAGATAAAAGGTTGTATAATCGTGACCCGCTGCAGCCTGGACGGCATAATGATCAGGCTGGTAAGTCTGGATGATAACCCGGCCACCGAGCAGCCCTCGACCAGCGCGACCTGCAACTTGTGCCAATATCTGAAAAGCCCGTTCGCCGGTGCGGTAATCTGGTAATCCAAGGGAAACATCGGCTGAAATAACCCCAACCAAAGTCACGAATGGGAGATCCAATCCTTTGGCAATCATCTGCGTTCCGACCAGGATATCAGATTCTCGATTGATGAAGCGGGCTAAAAGCTTGGCATGGGTGTCCTTGCCCGCTGTCGTATCTCGATCCCAGCGCGTGATGCGCGCTTGAGGCCAACGTCGCTGCACCCTCACCTCTACTTCCTCGGTGCCTAAGCCAAAATATTTGATACGCTTTGAGCCACATTGTGGACATTCCCGGTGCGGCGCTTCATGCCTGCCACAATGATGACAGATAAGCATCATGTGCGGCCGGTGATAGGTGAGCGGCATATCACAACGCGGGCATCTGAGCACATGGCCACAATCCCGGCACATGACAAAAGTCGCGCTCCCGCGCCGGTTAAGAAACAAGATCGCTTGTTCACCACGCTCCAATGTTTCGTCAATAGCATTTGACAGCGCTCTACTGAATATAGATCGGTTTCCTGCACGCAACTCCTGGCGTAAATCAACAACCTGAACCGGGGGCATTGGGATTTCTAGGGCGTCCTCAGGATTGCCAGGAAACTGGCGGTATTGATTATTTACCTCAAGACGCTCGGCTTGGCTCAACAATCGTTGCCTATGACCCATCACCCGCTTGGGCAATTCAAGCAGTCTGTAATGTCCGCTCTGCGCCCGATGATAGGTCACCAAATCGGGGGTGGCGCTACCTAAAATCACCATGGCCCCTGTAATTTCTCCGGCAGCAACGGCCGCGTCGCGGGCATGGTAGTACGGAGGAGGAACAGGCGGCGTCTGTTTGTAGCTGGCATCATGCTCCTCGTCAACGACTATGACCCCTACATTTCGCAGCGGCGTAAAAAGCGCACTGCGAGGGCCTATCACAATATCAAAAAGGCCTTTTCTAGCACGTCGCCAAGTATCGTACCTTTCACCATCACTAAGGCGGCTGTGCAACAATGCTATCCGTCCAGGGAAGCGGGCTGCAAATCGACGAACAGTCTGCGGAGTTAATGCTATCTCCGGAACCAAGACAATCGCCTGCTGATTACGAGCTAAAGCACTATCAATGGCTCGCATATAGATCTCAGTCTTTCCGCTGCCGGTCACACCGTGAAGCAAAACCGCTTGATTCGCAGACAAAACTGTATCCTCAACTGAATCTAATTGCCCAAAATCCGGCAGTTGGTCAATTATCCCTTGCAACTCAGTCCAAACACGTGCTTGATCGGTGGTCAGCTCGGGCGGATTGACCGGAACAAAATCTTGATCAGCCAGAGAATCTCGCCACACTTCCTCATCCAGCAAACGAATCAAATCCAACCTTTCCAAACGTCGCAAGTGGGAAATATTACATCCGGTTTCCGCATAAAGCTCTGATAAAGGGACAGGTTGTGCTCGAATCGTCAATAACGACAAGACTGCGTAATACTTTTCTGCCTTGCGCAAACGCATAGCATGTGCAAATACTTCGTCGTCTGACAAAGATAAACTTATCGTGTCCGGTTGCTCTACAATCCTCACAAAATCCAACGCGACCAGATCACTCAAGTCATCGTCAATTGCTTCGAGTGGTAATGGCAATCTGCTAAAAATGTCCGCATGTTTCTCGCCAATTTCCTCACCATCAACTACGGGAACAACCAGTCTCTGACCTGGAAATCGCGATAACAGTCCAGCCTTTTCCAAGGAATCAACATGCTTTTTCTTAGTGGCGGTGAATCGAAGAACATCGACCTCTAAGGGTAAAGGATCATCCAAGCTCAGCAAATAGAATAAAACCTCCGCAAGCTTACTCTTTCGTCCAAGCGAAGATGCCGCCGCAATTTGTCCACCGACGCCGGACACCAACTGGGCTAATCTAATCTGCTTTGGCCGCGTACGAGGTGCATCAAGAACCGAAGCCCTGCGCAATATCTTACGTGTCACCAATTGATCAGCTGCCGGCTTCCAATCACGCTTTTTGCCCAAAACTCGAGAAATCTGGCGGCTTCGCAATGGGCCTTTCTCACGCAGCAGATCGAGAACCTGGTTTTGTTTCTCAGTTATCCGACCCTCACCATCCCAAAGCGGAGCGATATCATATATAGAGTCCGCCCAACGGGTCAGTCCTGGAGGCAACATCAATCGCAAACAACTGTTTAATGGAGCTAAATATTGTACGCTTAACCACCCCGCAAGATCAATCTGCCATTGAGAGACAACTGGCATATCCTCAATTAGGCCAATGATCGGCTTAGTTTCCGCAACAGGCGCGGCATCGCTAAAGGAAATGATAATGCCCTGGGCTAACCGGCGACCAAACTCGACTTCGACCAAATGACCGACCGAAAGAACAGTAAGAAGATCCGAAGGCACAAAATAATGATATGTGCCCGACAATGAGGCTTCAATATTAATTACTAGCTCCGCATACATGTTCCCATTCTAACAGGTTCATCGAAAAACACGCACGATCAAATTTTCAACAGACTGCCCCAATCTCCGGAAATAAACGTATCGTCGCCGCTTCCAGGTAGAATGGCCCAGTCTTCGCCAAACGCCTGACAATTTATTCGTGGATTAATAAACAATTGCTTATTGACACATTAGAACATATGTGCTAAATTCATAGAACAAGAACAGGTGTTCGTATATTTTTCTTGGCTGACACGTTACAAATGTGTAGATGAATCAGGGATACGAGTACTTTTAGATAAGTTTCACCTTTGGAGGTAAGAATGAGCAATCGATATGGATCCAGCGCGAAACACTCTTTGGGACTTTCTGGTTTAGGTATTCGGGCTCGGCGCGGGCTGGTCGTTGGGACGATTCTTTTTGTCGCACTTATAGCGTTTGAGATATTTAACTTTGACACTACCCAGTTCGCCTTACAGAACCTACTTGGAAATGTAACGTTTGTTGGGCTGCAATGGGCGACCATTTTGGCAGTAGCCTTCTGTGCCATTGACTTTGCAGGTTTGAATAGACTGTTCACGCCGGAAGGAGGGTCTAAAGAGCAACGTGAAGTCTGGTTTTTAATGGGTGCTTGGCTGCTCGGCGCCACCATGAACGCCGTAATGACCTGGTGGGCCGTTTCGGTAACGTTATTAAACAATGATTTTGGTAATGAAGTTTTAAGCCGGCAGCAACTATTGCGATATGTGCCAATTTTTGTGGCTGTATTAGTATGGCTTACGAGGATTCTTTTTATCGGTTCGCTGACCATTGCAGGAGAATCCCTATTTGGCCGGTCGCGAAGGGGGACGCGAGCAGCGCGTTCACAGGGCAAACGTGCGACAGCCTCCAGGGCAACGGCCTCACGCGCTTCCGCACCATCGCGTATCAAGGCGGCACCTAAACGGGCCAGCCGTGCAATTCCTAAACAGCCAAAGCCCGCTTCGGCAGCGCTCCCGAAAACCAGCAATGGAACACAGAGCCCGCGTCCCTCGCGTGTTCGAAATCGACCACCGGTTCCAAACAGCAGAATAAATCCTGCCAATCGCGGAGGCTTACAGGCGAGTGACAGAAAATGAAACATC
>JAACFF010000309.1 GCA_009937635.1 Chloroflexota bacterium | reverse complement strand
GTGCTGTGACCGCTGGATGAGTCTGGATCACTGAAACTGAATAGCGCGGAAAATGGGCCAAAACACAGGTGGCTGCGGCAGATTCACTGGTAGGTCCCACATATCGGTTGTTGTCTGAACTAGCAACAGTAACCGAAACTGCATTGACACCCACGGTCAGTCCAGGGGCAAGGCATTCGTATCATTGCTAGTCGCATCGGCGTCAAAGTGTCCCTTATTCTTCCAACCCCAAATGAAGCTGGGTGATGCTGCTGCTAAGAAGTGACTATTTGTGAAATATTTCCCCAGCGGCGCGCCCGTAAGGTATTTCGTAAGGTGATCGAAGGATCATCGCCTTGTGCCCGCGCGTCGTAGTGTCGTAGCAGTGGGGCTTTGGGTATACCGCACCCCGCGCGCGGGCGCCCTCCTTGGTTGCCTGTCCAAGACTAATCTGTTAGCCGTTCTTCATTCCCGCTCCAGCCCCTTGTGACTATAACCGGCGCGGCTGCTTATGGTCAGGGCCAATACCCACTGTGGGAGACGCAGAGCGATTCCAAAGCCGGTAGATAAAGGTAAATTATCTCGGTAATATTATATTGTATTATCTATCGGTGATTTTGTTGCTATTGGTTATTCTCAGAATCAATGTGACGATCTCCGGCTAAAATCACCGAATTCTACAATTTTCATTTATAATGTCTGTGTGAGTGAAACCCTACTGAAAACAAAGCTGTATGCCCCCCCACGGCGGCCCAACCTGGTACATCGTTCTAGATTGATTGACCACCTAAACCAAGGGCTAATTCCAGGTTCCAAGCTAATCCTCATCTCCGCGCCAGCCGGTTTTGGGAAAAGCACGTTGCTGAGCGAGTGGGTACAAATTGGAGATCTGAACGCCGCCTGGCTGTCGCTTGACAGCGGCGACAATGACCTGACTCGTTTCCTGAGTTATGTCATTGTTGCACTGCAAACCATTAATCCTGCTGTTGGAGATGGCGCGCTTGGTCTGCTGCAATCCCCTCAGTCGCCACTGACTGAAATGATCTTGACAGCCCTGATTAACGAGGTCGCAGTAGATCTGTCAAGCGATCCGGCGATGCGACCGTTCGCTCTTGTACTTGACGACTATCATCTTATCGATACCGGGCCGATCCACCAAGCTCTTACTTTTCTGCTCGATAACCTGCCGCCACAAATGCACCTGGTCATCGCCAGCCGGACTGACCCACCGTTACCTCTCCCTCGCTTGCGTATTCGCGGCGAACTGGTCGAGCTGCGCGAGGCTGATCTGCGCTTCACTATCGATGAAACAGCCACTTTGTTCAATCAGGTATTGGGCCTGAATCTCTCGGCTGAGGATATTACTGCCCTGGATACTCGTGCTGAAGGCTGGATAGCCGGACTGCAAGTGGCAGCGCTGTCTATGAGGGGTGTTGATGATAGATCTAGCTTTGTCAAAGCCTTTGCCGGCAGTCACCGCTATATCATGGATTACCTGGTTGAAGAAGTGCTGAACCAGCAACCTGAAAAAGTACAGACCTTTCTGCACCATACGGCTGTTCTCGATCGAATGACCGGCCCCCTCTGTGATGCGCTTACTGAGGGGACAGGAGGTCGGGAAACACTTGAGATATTGGATCGGGATAATCTATTTATCGTGCCGCTTGATAATGAGCGGCATTGGTACCGCTATCACCACCTTTTTGCCGACTTGCTACGTGCTAAACTAGATCAGTTGTCGCCCGACCTGGTGCCTGAACTACACAGTCGAGCCAGCGAGTGGTATGAATCGAATGGGTTTATTGACGAAGCGGCAAGACATGCACTGGCGGCCACCGAGTTTGACAGAGCAGCAATACTGATCGAAAAACTAGGCGAAGTTCTGTGGGAACGTGGCGAACCTACCTCATTATTGGGATGGGTAGATGCCCTCCCGGAAGAGCAGGTTTTCACCAGACCAAGCTTGTGCAATTTTCATGCATGGACGCTTTATATGAATGGGCAAAACGAAGCTGCTGAATCCAGATTGCAAGCCGCTGAACTAGCCCTAGAAGCATCTGAAATTAAAGACCCTGAACAACTAGGCAGGGTGGCTGCAATCCGCGCGGCCATCGCTTCTCGGCAAAGTAACGTCGCCGGTATATTTGAATTCTCGCGCCAAGCACTCGAAGTTCTTCCCGAGGAAAGCCTTCATTGGCGCACAATCACAATGATGGCCTTCGGTTTTGCCCAGGATTTAAGCGGCGATACAAATGCCGCGTACCAAACCTTTGCCGAAGCCGTCAGGCTTAGCGAAGCCTCCGGCAACACATACTTGATTCTTAGCACCAATCTACACCTGGGAAACCTACTCAGTATACAGGGCCGGTTTAAAGAAATGTATTCGCTCTGCCAGGAATTACTACTCGTCGCAGAGGCGCGCCGTGTATTGCATACGGAAATGGCAGGTTGTTTATATGACGAATTGGGTTTGGTCATGTGTGAGTGGAACGAGCTGAATGAAGCGATGCGTTACTTAACAATGGGTTCTGAGCTAAGTAAGCAAGGTTTTGACATCGGCGTTCTTGGTTACAGCCATCTCACCACGTTGCGAGCATTGTTCGCACAAAAGGATTGGCCGGGTGCTCGAGAAAAAATCGGTGAGATGGAAAAAATGGAGCGGGAATCAGACGTGCCACCCTGGTACATAAACCCAAAGGAAGCCTGGAAGGCGCGGATATGGCTGGCCGAGGGGAATGTAGAAACGGCTTCCCGTTGGGCTCAAAGTCGTAATTTGAAGGCCACTGATGACCCTTCGTACCTAAGAGAGGAGGAATACATAGTTTTAATCCGGATTCTTGCTGCACACGGTCAAATGGACGAGGCCTTCCAACTATCTGAGAAATTATTTAGGTTGGCGGAAGCGAATGGTCGCAAGGCAACTGCGATCCAGGTTCTGTTGATCCAGGCATTGGCTTATCGCACGCAAGGTGATGTAGACCAGGCGTTGGTGATCCTGGAGCGGGCTTTGAAGCTCGCTGAGCCAGATGGCGCCTTGCGCATCTTCCTCGACGAGGGAGAGCCAATGGCTGAGATGATGGAAGCGTTCAATCGAAGGCGATCTTCAATCGGGAGAGAATTTCTCGATTCTTTGATCGCTGGTTTTCGTGACGAGCGAATGCCGGGCGAATCAGCCAGAATAGTGGATGGTTTTGCTTATGATAGTGATCTCCTTGAACCATTAAGCGCGAGGGAGCTTGAGGTCTTGCGGCTGTTGGCGGCTGGGTTGACTTACCGCGAGATCGTTGAGGAACTTTACATCTCCATTAACACGGTGAAGGCCCACGCCAAGAATATATACAGCAAGCTGGGGGTGCACGGCCGTATGCAAGCAGCGCAACGGGCTAAGGAGCTTAACCTACTCTAGCGTCAATTTATTCGTATCCTGAACCCAAGAAGCGCGTTTTAGATCCACTTTCTAACTCTCTGTTTGTAATCGAGATATCGCTGACCAAACATCTCCTCCAGCAATTTCTCTTCTGAAGGAATATAGAGTTTGTCCAGTATTAGTAGAAGCGAAATTGGAAAAAGGAATGTGCTCACGGAGCCAAGTAGCATTGCAATTCCCAACAATAGGATGACGCCACTCAAGTATATCGGATTGCGACTAATGCTAAATGGACCGGTCACAACTAGAATGTCAGGTGTATCCTCGATATTAATGGTCGTTTTCTGCTCCTTCAGCAGCTTGGTGGACCAGATGTTTAGAATAACTCCTAGCAGGATGAATCCCAAACCTAGATAGTTAAAAGGTGCATGGATTATCCTCTTAATCGGCCAAATGAAGTGCAGCATTATGCCCAATACCAGCAATATATTGAGGTACTTAGGTGGTGGAAGTTTTTTCGTCATTTACTCGTCCCTAGGTCAGAAATTGGGTTTCCAATTACTTCAAATCATTGACTAAAACTCCTCGTAAAGGCACTGGAAGCAGCTTGCCCTCAAGCCCCAATATTATAACTTAGAAATTTCGGGGCCAGAATAAACAATCCACCATGTCGACTTCATGGAATTGAAAATTTACCCTATAAGTAGGTAAATTTCATCTTACTGATTCTTCTTTTGGTGGTCGTTAGCGTAGCCATCATGCAGATTCTGCTGCACGTCATTTTCATTGGCGGAGGCGTGATTAACGGTCACTGCAAAAGTCAGACATCCAGACATCCAGACAAGATGCTTGACAAAGCAAGTCGCTTATGCTATCCTTTATCGTAATATTACGATAAAGGATTTAGATCAATGACGATACTAACTGAGGCTTGCTGCACACTCGATATTTCAGGACTGGAACAAGAGCGACTCGTCACCATGTTCAAAGCCTTGGGCAATCCTTACCGCTTTGAGATTATGAAGTACCTCGTTACCCACCCTGCGTGCATCACCGGCGACATTGTGCAATTCCTGCCGTTGGCCCAGGCGACTGTTTCGCAGCATCTGAAAGTGTTGCGCGAGGCAGATTGGATTGTAGGGACAATGGAGGGGCCGGCGACATCTTATTGCTTAAATGAGGATAGCGTTGCCTGGTTTGGGAATAAAGTTGGGGAGATTTTCTAGGAAAATTTTTTGCCATGATTCATCGTAATAATACGATAAAGGAAAGAAAACAATGAACGATTTAGTGGCAATTGGTCAATTCGTAGGAACGGCCGTCTGGAATGTCTGGCCTTTGTTTCTCGTTAGCATCCTGTTAAGCGTCCTTATCAGAGCACTCAAGTTGGATGGGGTCATTCGCCGCGCCTTTAATGCCAATGTGGGCACAGCCATTTTGCTGGCGACCCTCGTGGGCGCGTTTAGCCCATTTTGCTCCTGCACCGTTGTTCCTGTCATTGCAGGTTTGCTCTTGAGCGGCGTACCCCTGGCGCCCATCATGTCTTTTTGGATCGCCTCGCCTACGATGGATCCGGAGATTTTCACGCTTAGCGTAGGTATCCTGGGCTGGCCGCTGGCGTTGGCGCGATTGGCAGCGACGCTAGCTTTGAGCCTGGCGGCCGGTTACATTACCCTAGCTTTGACTAATACGTCACTGTTTGGACATTTCCGCCCTGGAAAACAACAACAGCGGGACACGGCCGTATCCGCTCCACCGTCGGAAGCCGGCGTGATAATACCTTTGACCCTGATAACTGCCGCAATTCCAACTGGACAGTCAAGTGCCAGTCTAAATGTGCCCAGCGTGACACTTACAACTGGTGGTCGACGCGCCGCCCGAATAACCGACTGGCGTCACCAACTTGCCACCAGCTTGCGACAAATCAAATGGCCCGAATTTGGCCGGGAAGTAGCCAGGCAAAGTTGGTCATTGGGACGTTGGTTATTATTGGCCTTCTTGATGGAAGCCCTCATCACTCTCTATGTACCCCAGGAGGCCATTGCCACAATCCTGGGCGAGGGGAATGTTTTTGCCGTGCCTCTGGCAGCCCTGATTGGCATCCCCTTATACCTGAGCAATTTCAGTGCGTTGCCCATTGTTTCTGGCTTGCTGGCCCAGGGTATGCAGTCCGGCGCTGCTATCGCCTTTCTCGTTGCCGGTCCGGTGACGACAGTTCCGGCGATGACGGCCGTTTACGGAGTCGTTCAAAAGCGTGTGTTTGTCCTCTACCTTAGCCTAGGTCTCTTCGGGGCAATGGTTATGGGTGTGGTTGCTAATTTATTGCTAGGCTAGTCGAGAATGCACCAACTTGGCGCTCATTGGTCGTCAGAGATTTGGAGGTAGACTTTGCCAAACTCTGGCGGCCTTTTTTATTCAAGCTTGATTCACACTTCGGAGAAATCAACACGCGCTGGAATAATCACCCTCCTAATTACCCTGTCGGGTAATGACAAATCACCCCGAGTAAAAATATACTGAACTCAACATGTTGGTACTTTAACAGCCTGTACATTCCTAAATTGGACTGAATATGGGCTAAAGGTTGATCATCAGGAAATAGTAATGAACCTGGGAAATGGAAGTAGCAATTCGGTATCTGATCGCGAAAGCAAAGAAAACTGCAGCGGCTCATCGCGTTCCAAGCAGTGCTACGAGATCAGATTCAAGGGCCATTTGGGCGACCACTGGGCTGCCTGGTTCCATGGCTGTTCCCTGTCCCGCGAAGAAGATGGCTCAACCACGATGATCGCTCCAGTAATTGACCAGGCAGATCTGTTCGGTCTGCTCAACAAGGTACGTGATCTATCACTTTCGCTGATATCGGTCAACAAGGTCGAATTTCCTGATGATACGACAGATTTAAAGATAAGGAGTCAAAGAAATGAGTGACAGACAACAAAGTATTAACGGCAAACAATCGAGCCCCTGTACTGCAGCCGGCCGAGTAATTGCTTTTATAGTGGTGGCTTTCGCCGTTTGCATGTTAGTGAAGAAGTTCGTATGTGGGCGCATTTGTGAAAATTGCCCGTGCCAAAACGACGATGAATCAAATGATTGCACAAATCAAGCGGAACCGGTCGAGCCTGCTCAGGGCAATGCAAAAAATTGAGCAGACCGACAGCGGAAACTTAGACTAGAGTATTCTGTAGACAAAATAAGGAGATATTGGAAATGACTACAAAACAAGAAACTCAATTTTCACTCGAGGACTGCTCCTGTATGGAGATGATGTCTCAAATGATTTTCCAATCCAAGGACCAACAAGGGGTGGGCAACGCCTGCGCCGAAATGATGTCACAGTTCATTGATCCGCAGGGCAGCGGCAGTGAATTCTTGGGGATGATGTCGGAAATGATGGCATCCTGCTGTAATATTCAGCAAGAGGTAGACGAGACCATCAGAAAAGCATAGCCCTTCACCTGTAAATCGAATAACAAGGGTCAGGGACTTTAGAACATGAGTCCCTGGCTCTCGTCTTTGTGAAAGAAGATAAATCCTTTTGTTCTTGTCTTGCTGAGAAACTCCTAGTGCAACTCTCGTGATCACATAGCTTGCTTAAAACGGCGAAAGATCGCAATCACCCTCCGAACTACCCTTCCGGGTAATGACATATTACCCTCGAAATGCCTACACTAAATACAGTAATTTCTTAGGCTCGAATGGAAACAGTTAATGTTTGACTTAGCTGTTGAAGAGCACACTGACTTAAAAATGGGAGGCATAACGATGACTTACGAACATAAGACCACTCAACTGAGTGGTAAAGAACAAGTATCAGAACTGGAAGCCCTAAAGGCTGCAGAAACGGCAATAACCGAGCGCGAGGAGCGGAAACGCCTGGAAGCCATATGGTGGGCAGGTGCGCTGATCTGGGCCGGCCTGGTATTAGTGGCCGATAGCCTGGGTCTGCTGCCGCAGATTGGCGAGTCCGACGCCTGGAGTTGGGTTTTCCTGGGTGCAGGGCTCTATGGAATGTTGGGAAATCTCTACCGGGTTGCCAATCCAGGCTCCCCCAACCCGACGGCATGGGACTACATATGGTCAGGTGGTCTACTG
>JAACFF010000044.1 GCA_009937635.1 Chloroflexota bacterium | reverse complement strand
AGCAGAGGTCGATGTCTTCCCCGTAAAAGAAGTAGGTTTCATCCCAGCCGCCCAAGGCGTCGATCAAGTCTCGTGGCATCATCATAAAGGAACCGGCTATGACCTCCACAGCGTGCGTGCGGCTGAAATCGGCGTAGGATTGGAAATAGCCGTTAAATTGTGGTTGATGCCGGAACAAACGACTCAGTCCGCTGAAGTGGCAAAGCGCATTCCAGGGAGTGGGGAAACCACGATGATTGTCTGGGTCCCTTTGGCCGTTTGGATATATCAAGCGTACCGTAATTGCCCCCACCTGAGGATGATCCTGCAAGTATTGCAGGGGCTGCACAAGCGCCTGCCGGCTGAGGCACGTGTCGGAATTGAGAAAGAGTATATAGCTGCCTTGGGCAACGGCCGCGCCCATATTGTTGGCGGCCGAATAACCCATGTTTTCTTCACTGGCCAATAACCGCACCTGTGGGTACTTCTCGCGCACCATCGTCTGGCTACCGTCGCTGGAGGCATTGTCAACCACGATGATCTCCATGCCTCCGGGGGGGTGCTCCGCCTCCATTAGTGAGGCCAGGCACTCATCTAGTAGCTGGCAGGTATTGTAAGAGGCGATTATGAGCGAAAGATCCGGCATGGATTCAATTTTAACATGGGTTGCTGCGTAGTCGAGAATTCGGATAGTCGGGTAGTTAAGAAGGTGCGCCTCAATCGAGTTCGTACTTGGGTAGGTTGAATCTTTAGACTATGCGGGGTGAAACGGGATGTTTCGGGTTTTGTGCTATAATTGATAGCATCACGTCTTGTTCGCTACTTGTTTGCGAGGTTTAATAGAAAGGAAAGTTATGGTGGTCACGGTCGGGATTAACCGTGACCGTTTTTTGTGCATTTTGATTATGTCTTTGAACGGAAATTTGGCTGAAAATATCGCAAGGCGGCGCACATTTGCGATCATCTCCCATCCCGATGCTGGCAAAACAACGCTGACGGAAAAATTGTTGCTGTATGGCAACGCGATTCACCTGGCGGGGGCGGTACGTTCACGCCGTAACCAGCGCAGCGCGACCTCAGATTGGATGGCCATGGAACAGGAGCGGGGTATTTCCATTACATCCACAGTGCTACAGTTTCCCTATCAGGGGCATGTGGTCAATTTACTGGACACCCCCGGCCACCAGGATTTTTCAGAGGATACTTTTCGCACGTTAACGGCCGTGGACAGCGCAGCGATGATCTTGGACGCTGCGCGAGGGGTAGAAGCGCAAACGCTCAAGCTGTTCGAGGTCTGCCGGCAGCGTGGGATTCCCATATTCACCATGATCAACAAGATGGACCGCCCAAGCCTCGACCCGCTTGAATTGCTCGACGAAGTAGAGCGCGTGCTGGGTATGCAGGCGGTGCCCATGAACTGGCCTATTGGCGACGGAGACAGCTTCATCGGCGTGTATGATCGCTGGACCAAGCAAGTTCACTTGTATGACCGCACGGTGCGTAACCAGACCATCTCTCCGGAAACGATCACCACGCTGGACGATCCACAGATCGAAGCCCGCTTAAATGCGTTTCAACTCGACGATCTGCATACCGATATCGCCCTCCTAGACGAATTGGAATTAAGTCTCGACCGGGATTTATTCCTGGCGGCGCAGCAAACGCCTGTCTATTTCGCGAGCGCATTGACTAACTTCGGCGTACAGTTTTTCCTGGATGATTTTGTGCAATATGCGCCGCAGCCAGGAGCTTATCCGAGCGATACGGGTCCGATATCTCCGGAGCAAGCTGATTTTTCCGGCTTTGTTTTCAAAATCCAGGCTAACATGAATCCCAGGCACCGGGACAGCGTCGCTTTTGTGCGTGTCTGCAGTGGTCGTTTTGAACGTAACATGCCTGTCAACCACGCGCGCACGGAAAAGACGCTGCGCCTGCCACGACCATACAAGTTCTTTGCCGATGCGCGCGAGGTGATCGAAGATGCTTATCCAGGCGATATTATTGGCTTGCCCAATAAGCGGGATTTCCATATCGGCGACACGATCAGCGCGGGCAAGCTCTTCAATTTTGATGCCATCCCGCGCTTTGCACCGGAGCATTTCGCGCGGCTGATAAATTTAGATATCAGCAAACAGAAGCAATTCTTGAAAGGGCTGCGCCAGTTGGAGACGGAGGGCGCGATGCAGATTTTGTATGAAACAGATGCCCAACGGCGCGAACCGATCCTGGCTGTCGTCGGTATCTTGCAGTTTGAAGTAGTACAAGCACGCCTGGAAAGTGAGTATAATGTCAAAACGCGCCTGAATATGCTGCCGCACACCCTTTGCCGTTTGGTGCAAGGACCGGCAGCGCAAATTGACGCTTTGCCCTGGCGCTATAGCATGATTCGCGCGCAGGACTCCGACGGCCGTCTGGTGGCGCTGATGACTTCACCGCATGAGCTAAAATTTTACGATGATAAATATCCGCAGTTGATTTTCACGGAAATAAGCTGATTTTCGACGGACTGCCGACGACTGATAACTGTCCATCAAGGAGGATCAATTGACGACTGAAATGCCAGCGCCGTCTTTTGTGCATCCGATAGAAGAGGAGTTTGCGCGCGTTCTTGATTATTATGGCATTCGCTGGGAGTACGAGCCGCATACTTTTGAGTTGCAGTGGGACGATGAAGGCAAGGTCACGCAGGCGTTTTCACCTGACTTCTACCTGCCTGACCAGGATCTCTACGTAGAATTGACCACAGCTCGGCCAAAACTGGTGACTATCAAGAATCGCAAGATACGTCGTATGGCCGAGCTATATCCGGACGTCAACGTGCAGTTGTGGAAGCGCAGCGACTTGCGCAACTTAATGATTCGATTTGGCATGGATGATCGCGCGTCGGGCATCATGGGCACGGCGGCTCAGAAATAACAAAATGAATCATTTTCCTCTCCCACAGGCATATGGTGAACTATCAGATGGGATCAGTAAGATCTTATTTACCGCCGAGGATATCCAGACGCGTGTCTTGCAGTTGGGGCAGGAGATAGCGCGGGATTACGAGGGCTGCCATCCTTTGTTGGTGGGCGTGCTAAAGGGCGTGTTCCCCTTTATGGCTGACTTGCTGCGGGCCATTACCATCCCCGTGGAAGTAGACTTTATGGCCATCGCCAGTTACAGTGCCAAGGCGCGCGACCAGGGCCTGGTACGTTTGCAGAAGGATTTGGACGAACCGCTGGACGGCCGCCACGTGCTCTTCGTAGAGGATGTGATCGACACGGGCCTTACGCTGAATTACTTGTTGCGCAATCTCAAAGCGCGGGGACCGGCGACGTTAAAAGTGTGTACGCTATTTGACAAGCCACAGCGACGGTTGGTGAAGATCCCCATACAGTATAAAGGTTTTGACCTTCCGGACCGTTTCGTGGTAGGTTACGGACTGGACTACCGGGAACTGTACCGCAATTTGCCCTTTGTAGGATTGCTGAAACCGGAGGTATTTCAGCCGGCGCAAAGGGATAATAGCTAATTGTTGAACTGTTGAGTGGCCAACGGGGTAGGGCGATGGTTAAAGGTGACGTTGTCTCACACCTATAAAAAAAGAGGAGCCCCAAGTAACCTTGCAGTCTGCCTTCCTCGCTTCCAGCTTCTTGTTGTCTTATTGACGTTAGTTGATTAACTACGTCACCAACAATCCACTTTCTGTTCTCTGCCGGTTTTCCTGGGTCTTGGTTTTCTGGCCATTATCTAATGAATTAAACTAGGCCACTCCAGTCTTCAGTATTCTCCGCCAAAGCGTCTCACCAATCGCCCCTACCAGTTTCCTGGTAGTTTAATGCGTTCGATTTGACCTTGGTAAACAGCCATCCAATTTCTTGGAGCTTCCTCACCTTCAGAAAGCTCGTATAGCACTCACTTTCCTCTGGTAAGCACTATAGTACCAAAAATTAGGGGCCAGCGTCAAGTAAATTTGAAGCTGTTTGGGAATTTTTAAGATTGGCCGCGCAGTTTATTTAGGGAAAATGCGCACGCGACGGCGCTTGCCTTCTCCAGTGCTTTCAGTCCGCACATCTGGTGAATTGCGCAAGGCTACGTGAATAATTCGGCGCTCGTGCGCGGGCATCGGTTCCAGTGTTACTGGGCTTCCGCGCTTCACTGCTTTGCCGGCCATGCGCTCGGCCAGCCGGCTTAGGGCTTGTTCACGGCGACTGCGGTACCCTTCGATGTCGATGACGAAGTACGCCCGCTGCTGCAATCTGTGTCCCACCATCAGGCGCGATATATACTGCAATGCGTCCAACGTTTCTCCGCGTGGCCCGATTAGACTGCCCAAATCGTCACCGTGAATATCTACGACGGTTAACTGTCTGCCAGTTAGGTCATCCGGTTCTGTTAAGTGAGAATCGACGGTGGCCTGTACTTGCATCATGTCCAGCAATTCACGCATGACCGCTACCGCCGTTTCTGTTTCGCCGTCGGGTGGACCTGTCATGGGCGGCGCTTCAGCCTTTGCGATTTCTTGTTTTTCCTGTGCAGGCGGCGCGGGCGGTGTAATATCAACCGATTCCTGGGGCCGCCCTTCTATCTTAACTGGCTCCTGAACGACAGATTCAGGGACCGGTTGAGGAGTGGGCAGGACGCGTATGCGCACGACAGCCTCGCGCCCGCCAATGCCCAACAAGCCTCGACGTCCTTCATCCACGATCTCAATCTCGACCTTATCTCTTGCTACACCCAGGTTGCTTAAACCCGAGGCAATGGCTTCCTCCACGTCGGGACCACGTGCTTCAATTTCTTGTTTCATCACTGATTTAGCTCTTTTTTGTTAGACTGATTTAGCTCTTTTTTGTTAGCGCCTGGCTGATTTGCGCCTGCGCCGTGATTTTGATTTCTTGGTTGATCCTTTGCTGCTGCTCTTCCCAGAAGAATTACCAGACTTCGACACCGTTTTTGAACCAGTTGTCTCGGCAATTGCCTTGTCGGCACTACTGGGGGGCGGCAGCGACGATTTCTTAGCCTGCGACTTTTCCTTCTCGTTCTTCGTAAGGTGGCGAGTGTAATAACCCTGCCCGATACCGATGACATTGGCCAGGACGAAGTAGATGGATAATCCGGAGGGGAATGAGAGTGAGAAGAAACCAAACATCAGCGGCATCGTCGTCTGCATTGACTTGGACATGGCCGCTGCCGGGTTATCATCCTTTCCTTTTTTATTCTTATCCGTCTGCGTCTGCGGCGTCATCAGTTTTTGCTGGAGCCACATGGTCGCAAATACCAGTACTGGCAAGACGAAAAAGGGATCGGGCTGGCCGAGATTGAGCCATAAGAACTTATTGGCTACCGGAAGCAGGGGGGTCAGATCAATAAAGGGATATACACTTTGTGTCAATTCAAATAGTGATTGCGGTGTGGAACCCAAGGTGACGATGATGGCCCGGTACAAACCGAAAAGAATCGGCATCTGAATTAGAAGCGGCAAACAGCCCATCACGCTCTCTGTTGGATTATAGCCAATCTTCTTGAATTCTTCTTGCATGCGCGCCGGATTGTCTTTGTACTTCTTTTGGATGGCCTGAATCTGCGGCTGCATCTCCTGCGTCTTTTGCATCGACTTCTGCTGGCGTAAGTTCAGAGGCAGGGTGATCAGGCGAATGACAATGGTAAAGACAGCAATGGCCAATACATAGTTGTTGCCTAATAGATCATAGAACATCAACAAAGCATTGATCATCGGTTCGACGATAAAGGTATTAAACATAAGATTCCACTTCTGTTAGGCGCGGGTACCCTGGTAATGGTTACCCGCCCCAGTCGCGCTTAGCCCTCGACAGGGGGGGCTATACTCCACAGTTGGCCCCCAGTCTCTAAGTCATAGGCAATTAAGATGGCTGACTCGCTTTGTAAAGCTACAACGACGGCATCGTCGACGACGACGGGCGTTGTAAACAAGGGTGCGGGCGCTATGGTCGTCCATAGTTCGCGTCCATCCTCAACGGAAAAGGCGCGCAAAGCGCCTGCCGGCACTTCGCTCGATTCCCCTTCGGAGGCGACGTAGACGGCGTCACCAGCTACAACTGGGCTGGTTTGCACAGCGCCGGGCGTTTTCTGCTGCCAGAGAGCAGCTCCGGTTAAGGCATCGACGGCAAATACGTTGCCTTCGACGTCGGCATAGTAAACGACGCCATCCGCATAGGCCGGCGAGCCCCATACCCAGTTAGTGGCCGGGGCGGCCCATGCCTCTTCACCGTTCTGAATCTTCAGTGCATGTACCTGGCTGTCAAAATCAGAAACATAGGCAAGATCGTCGTTCAAGACAGGGCCTGAAGCGATAGCGCCGGCAAAGGGTACCTGCCACAATTCCTCACCATTGCTGGCATCCAGGGCGCGAAGTGTGCGATCCATCGAGGTGACAAAAAGCACGCCATCGCGGTATGCAGGCTGGCCCCAGATGCTGTGACCCGTCTCAAAATCCCATTGCTTCTCGCCGGTGGTGGCGTCCAGAGCGACCACACGATTGTCGGCCGTTCCGATATAGGCTGTGTCCCCTACCTGCAATGGCGCGGCCACGATTTTGTCATTGACTTCGGCGCTATTGGTCCAAAGTTCAGGAGCTGTGCCGCCGCTATCGGTGTTCTCGAGCGCATAGACGGAAACGACGACGCCAGGGGAGAAAAATCCACCAGCAGCGCCGTAGTCGCCAATGACAACGCGATCTTCCTGAACCGATGGCGCTGCGTAGAATTGCAAATTGGCCTGCGCTTCCGCAGGGTATTTCCAGGCTAACTGCTGATTATCGGCAAAATAGGCTTTAACTTCGGCGCCATCGGCCAGGTACAATTTCTCGCCGTCCGTGGATAAGCCAGGCCAACTCTGGTTGGCAATGCGGCTGCCACATGCTGTTAGAAAGAGTGTGGCCAAGGCCAAAGCGATTAAAACAGGCCGCATGGACGGCCGTCTTTTTAAGGACAAAGGAAGAACCTCCGCTAAGGAACCGGGTCGTAGCCGCCATCGCTAAAGGGATGGCAACGGCCGACACGTTTAATGGCCAACCAACCCCCCTTCAACAGACCGTGTTTTTCGATTGCTTCGTAGCCGTAATGAGAACAGGTTGGCATGAAGCGACAACTCGGTGGCGTCACCCGGGAAAAAGTATTCTGGTAAATCCAGATCAATAGCATAACAAGCCGCTTGGGGATCTCCATCAGGAACGATGCTGTTTTGGACATAAGCTTAATTCCTCAGGCTCCCTTGGCGGCATACCGAATAAGAAAGTAGATGGGCGCGGGTCAGCAGTTCGTTTACAGCCGTTTGCACTTCGACGTAGTTAGCAGTGGTTGTGCGCTGACGGGCGATCAGTAAACAATCCCAACCTGGTTCAATATGGTCCAGATGGGCACGAACCGCCTCGCGCAACAATCGCTTCGCCCGGTTGCGGGCCACGGCCGATCCCGCGCGCTGGCTGGCAGAAAAGGCGAACCTTGACAGGCGAGGGATTTCTTGCTCGGCGACTTGGGGCAGAGGGATCATCTTATTTCCGGCTGGCACTACCAGCAAAATTGCCAGTGGATGGCGCCATGATTGTCCATGCCGCCTGACCCGTCGCACGTCGATCTCGCGCCGCAAGCGGTAACCTCGTGGAAGCATAAGCAGCCATACGCGGCGACTGCCCTTTTAGCCTCCACCATTACGTTTCACGGAACGGTAGGCTGTCGCCGAAGAACCATTCCAGTTGATACGTTTCACATGATTGTTCATGCTCACGCCGAGGCTGCTGCGCCCTTTGCTGCGGCGGTTCTTAATGACGCGACGACCGCCTTTGCTCTTCATACGTTTACGAAAGCCGTGCACGCGCAGGCGGCGGCGGATTTTTGGCTGATAAGTACGCTTAGGCATCCGATTTTTCTCCTAAAAAAACCAGGGCATATTGCCCTGGGGATTCTGCGATGGGAATGGGGCTGTTCCTGCCAAAGCTAGGATCTTCAGCGCCACATCTCACTGTAAATACGAGTTGCAGGTCAACTTAGTTGCTCGTTAGTTGAGCGACATAGAATTATAGCTTATGCGGCGTGAGGTGGTCAAATAGATTTAGAATTAGCCAGCAACCTTTTTCTAATCCACACGCTCTATCTGCGCGCCCAGCGCCTGCAGCTTGCTTTCGATGTTTTCATAACCACGATCGATCTGCTGGATGTTGTGAATGGTCGACGTTCCTTCGGCGCAAAGCGCGGCGAGGACCATGGACATTCCGGCCCGAATGTCCGGGCTGGGAACGCCATGCGGACTCGCATATAACCGGCTTGGTCCCTGCACCAAAACGCGGTGCGGATCACAGAGCACAATTCGCGCGCCCATAAAAACCAGATTATCGATAAAGAAAAAGCGGCTTTCATACATCCAATCATGCAGCAGGATGGAGCCGATGGATTGGGTGGCGATCACCACGGCGATGCTCATCAGGTCGGGCGGAAAACCAGGCCAGGGCATGGGTTTAATCTGCGGCACTCTGCCGCCGACGGCCGATTCGATGCGCATGGGCTGGCTGGCCGGCACGACGATGTCATCCCCATCATCCAACCAATGAACACCCAGCTTTTCATAGACGAGCCGCATCATGCCTAGGTTTTTTGGATCGGCATTTTTGATGCGTACCTCACCGCCGGTGACGGCCGTGGCGCCGATGAAGCTGCCCACCTCCATGAAGTCGGCGCCAATAGTGAATTCACCGCCCTTAAGCTGTTCTACGCCGCGGATAATCAGACGATTGGTACCGCCGCCTTCGATATATGCTCCAAGTTGGTTGAGAAAATCGCACAGATCGCGCACGTGGGGTTCCGAAGCGGCATTGTTGATCACCGTCACGCCTTTGGCCAGCACTGCGGCCATGATCGTGTTCTCAGTCGCCGTGACGCTGGCCTCGGCCAGCAGCATGTCCGCCCCACGCAGTTCAGTGGCGCGCATATCAAACAGACCGCGGCGTTCATACTCGACCTGGACGCCCAGGCAGCGAAAGGCCTGGACGTGGGTATCCAACGGCCGTCCACCGATAACATCCCCACCAGGGACAGGCAACTGCACTTGTTTTAGCCGGCCCAGCATAGGCCCGGCAAAAACGAAGGAAGCGCGCGTGCGGCTGGCCAAGAGGCTGTCCAATTCTGTTTTGTTTACATTCTGAGCGTGAACTCGCCAACTGCCTGAGCCGAGATCAGTCACTTCCACCCCAAGGTCGCGCAGAATTAGAATCGTGTTTTGCACATCTTGAATATTGGGAATATTGTGCAGCACAACGGCCTGGTCAGTTAGTAAGCAAGCCGGCAAAAGCTTTAGAGCGGCGTTTTTGTTGCCACTGGCAGTAATGGGTCCATGCAGCGGGTTACCCCCGGTTATGAGAAATTTACTCATAGGAAGCTCCTGAATCTCAGTTGTTTGGTCAGTTGATGTAGTTGGCCAAAAGTATCGTAATTTGTTGATTGTTTAGCGTTAACTGGTGACTGTTTTCCGTTGCCCATCGCTCCTCCAGATTGCAGATAGAACGGCCGATTGCGGGCAGGCTGATTTTAGCCAGCGGCGGATATGGCGACAACCAACGAAAACCCTACGGACAGTCGGGGCAGCTTCCTGGGCCAAGGCAGTAGAACGATACTTCTGACAAAATTCTTCTAATGAAACCATTATGCAACTGCGCAGTCTTGGCGTCAGGCATTTCCGCTCATGGATCCTCCCTCCAGCACCTTTCGCAGAAGGGGCTCAACGGCCTGTAAAGCCCGCCCGCGATGGCTGATGGCATGTTTCTCATAAGGGGCCAGTTGGGCCATGGTCTGTCCGCGGTCCGGCAGGTAAAACACAGGATCATAGCCAAAGCCGCCAGCGCCTCTCGCTTCCTGGGCGATCATGCCCTCGCATACGCCTTCGGCCGTCCCTAGCAGTGCCCCATCTTCTCCAGCCAGGGCAATAACACAGCGGAAGCGTGCCGATCGCAATGGCCAGGGTACGTCCTGCAAATTGGCCAATAAATATTCATAACGCTGCTGCGGAGTGAGGCCTGGGCCGCCATAGCGGGCGGTGTAAATTCCAGGTCCTCTTGCCAGGGCATCGACTTCCAGGCCGGAATCGTCGGCCAGCGTCAAGAGTCCAGTTTCGGCGGCGTATGCCTGCGATTTCAGGATGGCGTTGGCCTGAAATGAGTCTCCCGTTTCTTCAACCTCCAGAGCAAAGCCAATATCGTCAAGGCTGCGCCACTGCACATCAAGCGCGGCCAGCATTTCCGAGTATTCAACCACTTTGCCCCGATTGTGAGTGGCCACAAGTAAGTTTTGTTTCATATTTTATTACTCTGTTAACAAAAAGTTGCAACGTTCTGCGGCTAATAACTACGTTCGTCTGGTGCTAGAGAGAAAAGTTGGCAACTTTCATGAATAATGATCACTTAGGAATCATGATCACCGATGGGCAACGTTTTATCCTTTATGCTATACTCAACGACAAAAATTTTCCAACAAAGGACGGGTGAACCATGAATAAATCACGCCCCTCCCGGTTACGCTTCAATTTTGGGTTCTTGCTAGAAGCGCCCATCGGTACTTTCCGCGAAGTCGAACTTGATTACCCCTCAGCCCAGGTTGCACAGGATTTGACGCTGGCTCCGCTCACCGGGAGCTTTTTGGCCACGCGTATTTCTGAAGGGGTATATCTCAGTGGCGAATTGCATAGCAATAGCAGCCAGCAGTGTGTGCGTTGCCTGGAAGATGCGATCATACCCTTGCAGCTCGACATCGACGAACTATTTTATTATCCGCCACACTCAGCGCCGGAAGGCGCTTATGTGATCGGGGAGAACGGGTACATTGATCTGGCTCCGCTGGTACGCGAACTGGCCTGGCTTGGCGTGCCGATCCAACCCTTGTGCAGGCCGGATTGCCAGGGCTTGTGCATGGAATGTGGTCAAAACCTCAATCATGGCGACTGTGGCTGCAAGGTGGAGGAGATTGACCCGCGCCTCTCGGTGTTGAAGCAATTGCTAGATTGATATGTTCTACGATCGTGCAAAGATATACGTGCGCAGCGGCGACGGCGGCGATGGGATGATCAGCTTCCGTCGCGAAAAATTTGTGCCACTCGGCGGCCCGGACGGAGGCGATGGCGGCAAAGGTGGCGGCATCATATTTGTCACCAATCCCAATCTTAACAGCCTCGTTCGTTTCCATCGCAAAAACCATTACCGCGCGGATCACGGTAAACATGGCAATCCCAAACGGCAAACTGGGGCCAGCGGTCCCAATGTGGTGCTAGAAGTGCCAGTGGGTACCGTTATCCGTAATGCCGAAAACGAAGATCTGCTCGCCGACCTGACGCAGCCGGACCAGGAGGTGCTCATCGTTGGTGGTGGCCGGGGTGGTCGGGGCAATATTCACTTTTCCAGCAGCCGTAACCAGGCTCCGCGCCTGGCGGAACGAGGTGAACCGGGCGCCGAGATGTGGATAACGCTTGAATTAAAGCTTATTGCCGACGTGGGCATTGTCGGTGTGCCTAATGCGGGCAAATCCACACTGCTTTCGGCCGTCAGTGCCGCGCGCCCTAAAGTCGCTAGCTACCCCTTTACCACCTTGCATCCGAGCCTGGGCGTGGTAACCGTGGGAGAGTACAACACGATGGTGCTGGCCGATATTCCCGGTTTGATTGAAGGCGCTTCACAGGGTACCGGTTTGGGGCATGATTTCCTGCGTCACATCGAGCGCACCCGGGTCTTAATTCACCTTCTTGACGGGGCAGCTTCTGACCCATTGGTGGACTGGGCGATGATCAATCAGGAGCTGGCGCTTTACGACGTCAGCCTGGATGAGAAACCGCAACTGGTTGTTCTCAATAAGATGGATTTACCGGATGCCGTTGCCTGGGAACCGATCTTGGAAGACGAGATTGTCAAGATGGGTTACTCATTCTGCTCCATTTCGGCCGTTACCGGACAGGGTGTACAGGAAATGCTGTATCGGGTCAAAAAGATGCTAGATGAAGCGCCTGTCGCAGAGACTGCTTTGGACGAAGAAATTGTCATTGGTCCACCCGAAGATGAGAGCTTTTCTATTGAGCAGACTGGTAGCGCTTGGCGCGTGCGTGGCCCAAGAATTGAGCGTGTAGCGGCCATGACTTATTTTGAGTTCGACGATACGCTAGTTCGTTTCCAGCACATCTTGGAGCGCATGGGCATTACGCAAGCGCTCGAAGAAAGGGGCATCCAGCCAGGAGATATCGTAACCATTGGCGATCAGGAGCTGGAGTGGGGCGAATAAGCACTTACCAGGTAACATATTGTACAGAAGACGGCTAACAACCTGTCATCAAGTGCGGGCTGTTTGTGCGTTGACCTCTATTAAACTTCCCTAAGAAACTCCTCTTTCCCCCCTACGTTTCCCTACACTTTTTGTGAGCATCCTTTAGAATCCTCGCCTTGGAAGCGGCTCGTGGGGTAGTCTATAAGGACGCACTGCAAACCATGGCAGCGAGTTGACACGATAATATGACGCAGTATGAAACGGTATTTCTGGCTGATTTGCTCAAGGAGAGTATTCAGCAAGGGACGACGCCAAGCCTGACCGTGGTCGGCGACAGCATGTCACCCTTGCTGCGTTCTGGCGATCAGGTTGGCTTGCAGATTGCAGTGCTATCACAATTACAAGCCGGCCAAATCATTATATCCGGCAAGATGAGGACTTATGCGCATTAGTCGCAGCGCTATTCTGATTGTCCTCGGTGGTCTCACCATATTCTTTCTTGGATCCTCCTATACATTGTGGTTCAATGACGACCTGATCCCCTTCGGGGTGGGTATAGGAGGAGGATCGCCAACGCCCTTGGCCGCAGCCACGGCCGGCGCGAGTGCTGATGCATCAGAATCTGTACGCTTGACTGTCCGTGAATCGGGGATTGTGGCGCTTACGGCGCGCCAGTTACACGACGCGGGATTGGATTTTGCAGAACTCTCTAGCAAGGAATTGAACTTGACAAAAGACGGGGAGGATGTGCCCTTCCTGGTCCGTGGGGAAAACGAAGATGCGATTCTCTATTTCTATGCACGGGCCAGTAACAGCCCATTGGAAGCATTATCTGTCTATATTTTGCGTCCAGGAAATGGCCAGGAGATGGCGCAGCGGTCTGTGCAACCTGATGGACCGGGATCGGCGTCGGGCCAACATCGATTCATCTGGGAAGAGAACCGATTTTTTGTGGATTATGCCTACGGTGAAGATATTTGGATGGGGCCGTTGCTGATGGCCTCGGACACGTGGACGTTTTTACTGGACGAGATTCTACCCAGCAATGGCCCGGCAGTTCTGACCATACGTCTTTTTTCAAACGCCGAGGGACCTGGTTATCCCGATCATCATGCGGAGATCTTGGTTAACGATCAGACTGTCGCCGACCACAAATGGGATGGTATTAAGCATGAAACGATCACAGCACCTTTGCCAGCCGGTCTCTTATCTTCCGACGAGGTAAACACATTAAGCATTGTTATTCACGACGACACGGGCCTGGCGTCCGAAACGGTCTACGTGGATGACCTGGAACTGATCTATGAGGGCCGTATCAGCGTTGCCGAAGGGCAGGCCACCTTTGTCAGCGATGCCGAAAATATCCTGATCGATAACGCCAGGCAGGGTTTGATGGTTTTTGACATCACAGATCGCCAGGCACCCGTTCATCTAACTAAGCTGCACATTGAAGATGGCATGGCGCGATTTGCCGGAAGTAACAGTGCGCGCCAGTACATCGCCCTGAATCAGACAGAATCGATGCAACCTACTGTTGAACCGGCGCCAGCCTGGACAAAATCGCTACGTGGAACTGGTTGGGGAGCGGACTACATAGCTATCGTGGCTGACGTACGTGGTTTTCACGAGGCTCTGGAACCCCTACTTGCACATCGCAGGGCGCAAGGGCTGCGGGTTGCCGATATATCGCTTGAGCAAATCTACGATGAGTTTGGCAATGGTCGCCGAACCCCAAAGGCCATAAAGAATTTCCTTGCTCATACGGCCGTGCATTGGACGCCGCCTGCTCCAACTTACGTCCTGTTAATCGGAGATGCAACGTATGATTTAACGGACCAGATGCCTGGCAAAAATCGCAACCGCCTGCCTACGGCGCTGGTACATTCGGACATGGGCGGCTACGTTGCCAGCGATTCTTGGTACAGTCGCTTCGACGGCGATGGTCCGCAAATGGCCACAGGTCGTTTCCCAGCGCAAAACGCCCCCCAGCTCCGTGCTATGGTGGATAAGACCATAAGATACGAAGAGAGCGCAGCGACTGAAGATAACAGTTGGAGACAGCGAGCGCTTCTGGTTGCCGATGATGAAGCGCCCTTTGACGATGCCACCATAGACCTGGCGCAAGATTTGGCCGGCAGGGGGTATCGCGTATACAGGCTGCAGATGAGCCAGAGCGAAAATATCCACTACAATATCCTTAGCGTCATTAATCAGGGGGTGGCTCTGGTTAATTACGCGGGTCATGGCAGCAAGGGCGCCTGGGGAGACGAGGCCGTGCTGCAGAGCAGCGATGCTCAAGCTTTGTATAATGGGGCACGCTTGCCTATTTTGACTGCTATGACCTCGCTCAATGGCGCTTTCGCTGAACCGCAGATTGACTCGTTGGCTGAGAGTCTGCTGCGCACTAACAATGGGGGTATTGTCGCTGCCATCGCTCCTTCCGGGAGGGCTAACAACTACCAGATGTTACCACTGGCCGGAGCGTTCTATGACCAATTGCTGAGTGGTGAGAGTGAAAGGGTAGGTGATGCTCTGTATCATCTGATGCGGACAAATGCAAGCGATCCCAGTTCTCAGGATGCGCTGGTGGCGCTTAATTTGTTAGGAGATCCAGCCTTACAGTTTTACGCTCCATAATCGAGGCTGCTTCCACCGATAAACTCGCGTAGAACGGATGTGGCCGGCACTGGAGAATCATCGTCTACGGCCGTAACCTCAGCCAACATTTGGCGCACCCTTGTTGCGCGCTCGTAAGCATCTTTTCGCAAAGGATCATTTTCGTACCGTTTTTCCCACTGCTCAAATTGGGCCAACAGGCGTGGACGGTAAAGGCACAGCTCATAAGGCATGGCGCTATTTATAATATAATCAGCCCTCTTGTGGTATGGGATAATATTTCGCAATTCACTAGAGCGTACATAATGCCAATGCTCAATCGTTTGTTGGGGATTCCAGGATCGGTGTACAGCGTCGCGTAACATCCGCCGGATCAGGCGCAGATCAGTCCAGCGTATATATCGGCCGTTTGCCGTTTTCATCTGCAACAAAGGTTCCAGGTAAATCTTGAATTTTTGCTCCTCGGGTATGCCATCGGTCATTGGCGGATAGAGGCCGTGTAAACTGTCAATGAGGAGCATCTCATCTTCCGCGATTTGCAGCGGAGTCTGGTTTAGCTGCCGTTTACTTGTCTTGAAATCATAATGGGGAACCAGCACTTGCTCCCCTTCAAGGCAGCGTAACAACTGTGCGTTGATCAGCGGCAGATCCAGAGCTTGGGGCGTTTCGTAATCATAGTCGCCAAACTCATCGCGCGGGTGCGCTTCCAGGTCGTGAAAGTAATTGTCTACATTCAAGGCTTTGAAGCGAACACCGGCACGCCTGAGGTATTGTTCAAGTTTCTTAGTGGTCGTCGTCTTTCCGGAAGAAGATGGACCACAAATCAGCACCAGCCGGATCTCGCGGCCGTGTGCTGCCAATAATTGGGCTGCTGCTGCCACATCGTCCTCATAGGCTGCTTCCGACTCGTGGACGATATGAGGGAACTCCCCGCGTGCTACCCTTTCATTGAGAGCAGCCGTGGTATGCAACTGGTGATCTACAGCCCAATTAAGCACTCGCCACATCTTGGCCCACGGGATATTTTCGGAAGGGTTAGCAGACCGGCGGCCTTGTGCTTCTCTTCGTCGCGCCGCTTCATCGCGATAAAGGATGTATGCCTTGGCAACGGTCGCATGCCCATTTTCGATAAGCACCTTCTCCACGGCATCCTGAATTTCTTCGATGTGTGGGGTATGATCGCCAGGTGTCGTTTGCTCCAAGTACTGTACGACTTGGCCGGCCAGCCAATTCGCCCGTTCGCGGTCTCTTCCACCAACAGCTACCGCTGCCCGGTAAATAGCATTGCTTATGCGTTCCACTTTGAACGGTATGATTGAACCGCTGCGTTTGATGACGTGTGTAAACCGTGTCATAAAGCCACACTTATTCGAGATGAGACCGATTTTTGGCCTTGGTAGGCGTATTAAGATTGATCACCCGAAGCCGCATCTATGAGCGCTTGGGCATCGGCGATCCATTGCGAGGATTCGTCCCACGAGCTTAGACCGGCAAAATCAGCTAAACGAGCAGGGGTTTGGCTGGCCAGGTCGGCGACAGTGTGAATGCCGGAATCATGCAGCCTTTCAACGTATATGGGTTCTAGCCCCTCAATCTGTGACAGATCCAATTGTTCTGGGGAAGAGGAATCGTACTGGATTTGCACTTCCGAAGCTTGTGAACTACCGGCCAATCTTGCCTCCAATGATTGATTGGCGGCGTGAGCTTTCTGCAATTGCCCTGTAGCGAAGAGCAGGCGGCTGCGTAAGCGTTCGATTTCCGTGAACTGGGCTATCGTATTCGCAAACTGGGCTTCCATACGCTCTTGATTCAAGTGCATCTCTTCCAGCCTTCCTTCATGACGTAAGTTTTCAGCGGCCAGTTCTTCGACACGTTCTTGAAGTTTGGCTAACTCTGCACGATTGCGATCCAATTCGCTATTGGCATGTTCGGCCACGCGATTCTGCTCTTGCAGAGACTCGCGTAACCCCCGGTTGCGCTTTTTCAGTTGATTACGTTCATCCGTCAATAGGTCGATGCGCTGCATCAGGTGACGGATCGTTTCACGCAAGGCTGTAACTTGGCGTTCGTATTGCAATTTCAGTTCTTTGCGATGTTGCTCAACCCGCCGGCCGCCGAGGAAGGCGACTAGCAACATGGCTGGGATCATGCCGGCTAAAAAGCCGGCCGCAATTAAGAGCGCGGTTTGCACGTTCACGATTGTTAGGTTATTCCTCGGAAAGGGCTTGCGCCGCGGCTATCCACTGTTGAGGATCGGCCGCATGCCAGGATTCGATTCCGACAATTTCCCTTAAGCTGCCAGGAGTCTGCTGAGCCAGATCGGAATAAGATCTTATGCCTGCCTCTTTTAGACGACGTTCATAAGTTGGGCCGATACCGCTGATCACCGTCAGATCGTTCTCTTTTCCTTCTGGTGCGGCCCCGTCCTCAGGATCTGATTTCTCAGAATGTGTTTCTTCCGGTGCTGCCTCCAAGCCCCAAAGATCGACTATACCTGCCAGGACCTCGGGTTGTTCCCCTGCGCCGCGTTGCTCTTGAGCCAGGCGTAGCTGGCTTTCCAATTCACGCACACGCGCTTCGGCCGAAGCGAGCCGGTCTAAAACGGCCAGCGCCCCGTCTTCGGCAGAGGTGCTTTTTTGCCAATACCAGATGATCAGACCAATTGCGGTGCCAATGAGCAATCCGGCGAGGAATTTGGGGAGCTTCATTTATTCCGATACCCTCTCTATGCTGTGCATGGCAGGTCATATGCCAGGCTCAAATCCCAATACCCATTACCTGTCATTTTAGTAAGTTATGTCACGTTCTGCAAGTATAGTTCACTTTGGAGGATAGCTCATAGCTCTCTTAGCCGCTTAGCCATAGCCCATGCTTTCTGCTATACTGTTATTAGTAGATCGCGCAACCCTGAAAAGAGGGCGCAATTATTATGGAGAATCCAACAAGAGTATCGCGACTTGTCGTTTATGCGCTAATAGCTGTTGCTGTTATAGCTGTGATCTGGAGCCTTAACCTAAAGAGCGAGCCCCAGGAATATCTGGCAATCAGCGAATTGGCGCAGCAGATCAAGGATAACGAGGTCTCTGAATTGCTTGTTTCCGGCAACGGTCGCGATGTCACAGTAGAGTATGGCGAGGCCAGTCGACCGGCAACCCAGTCTCAAATCAGTGATGTAAGCTCTTTAGAAGAAATTCTTAGCTCCTATGGAGTGACTGACTCAGATTACGCCGATGGCGAACCGATTATTAATTATGAACAGCCAAGCCCGTGGGGGACTTGGCTCAACCTGATCGGTATCTTTTTGCCCGCTTTGCTTATTCTTGGTTTTTTCTACTTCATCTTTCGCCAGGCTCAGGGCAGCAATAACCAGGCGATGTCATTTGGCAAAAGTAAGGCGCGTATAGTCACAGGGGATCATCCGACAGTCACCTTTGATGATGTCGCGGGGGCTGATGAAGCAAAGGAGGAACTGCAAGAAGTAGTCGAGTTCCTAAAAGAGCCGGAGAAATTCGTTACTTTTGGCGCGCGAATTCCAAAGGGCGTACTGATGGTTGGCAGCCCAGGAACTGGTAAGACCTTGCTGGCCAAGGCGGTTTCCGGTGAAGCAGGTGTACCGTTTTTCTCCATTGCCGGATCAGAATTTGTGGAAATGTTCGTCGGCGTTGGCGCCAGTCGTGTTCGAGATCTGTTTCAACAGGCGAAACGAAGTAGTCCCTGTATCATCTTTGTAGATGAAATCGATGCTGTCGGACGGCAGCGTGGTGCTGGTTTAGGTGGTTCCCATGATGAGCGGGAACAAACGTTGAACCAGATCTTGGTGGAGATGGATGGGTTCGACACCGATACTCATATTATCATCTTGGCTGCTACCAACCGCCCTGACATCCTCGATCCTGCTCTTATGCGTCCCGGCCGATTCGACCGGCGTGTCGTTATCGACCGGCCAGATGTGCGCGGGCGAGAGGCCATCTTCAAGGTGCATATGCGCGGTAAACCCATCAATACGGATGTCAACATCGTTGTCCTGGCCAAAGCAACGCCTGGTTTTGTAGGCGCCGATATTGAGAATACGGTTAATGAAGCCGCTTTGCTGGCGGCGCGGCGCAGCAGGAAGAGCATCGGCATGACTGAATTCCAGGAAGCGATCGAGCGTGTCCAATTAGGGCCGGAGCGCAAGAGCCGTATTCTCAGTGACGAAGAAAAGGAGATCACTGCTTATCACGAGGCCGGTCATGCTTTGGTCAGCCACATGCTGCCCCATGCCCAGGCATTGCGCAAGATTACCATTATCCCGCGCGGTATGGCTGGCGGCGTCACCTGGTTCCTGGATGAGGATTCCATTTTCTATAGCCGTTCCAAGTTCAAGGCCCTTATCGCCTCAGCTTTAGGTGGGCGTGTTGCCGAGGAGATCATTTTCGGGGAAATTACCACGGGGGCTAGCAATGACCTGCAACAAATCACCAACATGGCGCGGGCAATGGTGACCCGGTACGGTATGAGCGATGAAATGGGTTTACGTGTCTATGGCGACCGGCAGGAAATGGTTTTCTTAGGACGAGAGATTTCTGAACAGCGTGACTACTCCGATGCCGTGGCCGAACAGATTGACTTGCAGGTGCGGGCAATCATTGATCATGAGTATGACCGCGTGCGGAAGATTCTTGAGAATAACCGTGATAAGCTAGATCTGATTGCTAAGACGCTGTTGGAAGTGGAGACTTTAGAAGCCCACGAGTTTGTGGCGTTGTTGGAGGGCGAGGATCTGCCGGCTAAACCTTCTGTACCTCAAACAGATAGATCAGAGCCGGCACAAACCAAACCCGATGCGGATGCTGAGTGGAAAAAGCCCCCGTCTTTGGACTTGCCTCCCTCGCCATCGCCGGCTTAATCAGAAACTACCATCATGAACTCGCCTGACCTTGCAGGAGGGTTCTCGCCAGCCCAATGAGTAGCACAGCAGAAACCTTCGCCCTCGTCAACGACATTATCCAGGCGGTCATTGTCATTTTTGGATCGGCCGTGGTGCTTTATTATAGCAATCGCCTGCGCCGCGCTGAAGTGACTCGTGCCTTTTGCTTGCTCATCGCATTTGTTGTTGTTGTTTACCTCAGCGAGTTGCTGGTAAGTCGCATAGTAGAACCAGATTCGGCCGAGACGTGGCTGCGTATCGGGTGGGTTGGTATCGTCCTTGTTCCGGCCGCACAGTTTCATTTGTCCAGCACGCTTTTGGCCACGACTGGTAAGCTTCCGCACTATCGCCGCATCCTGGTTCCGGCCGGATATGTGGTTGGTTTGATCTTTGCTGCGCTGGCCATATGGACTGAGTATCTGGCCGCCGATTTAGTGACGCTTGCCCATACGTCATGGCTAACTCCCGGACCGCTCTTCCCTGTTTTTGCCATTTATTTCTGGTTTGTTGCGGCAAGCAGCATTTACAATGTCTGGCGCGCCCGTCATCGCTGCATGACCAGTACGACAAAGAGACGTATGACCAACACCTTGATCGCCTTCTTGGCTGCGCCGCTGGCTGTCTTCCCCTATATGATGTTGGCCGGCGACCCTGAACAGGCTGTACCCCCCTGGCTGTGGCTGGTAATTATCCTTGGTAATCTCCTGGTTGGCGTGATGTTCGGGGTCTTGACCGCCCAATTGGCCTATTTCGGAACCGTTTCTCCTGACCGTGTCGTGCGCGTACGTCTCTACAAGTTCATGGCCCGCGTCCCCTTGGCAGCGACTATCGTGCTCCTGGTTTATATCATCGTCAGCCGTAAGAGCCCTATCCTGGGTCTGCCTTCAGAGGTAGCGCTTGGTTTTGCGCTGGTAGCAACGGTTATGTTGGTGGAGTGGGCCATCCATGCGTATAAGCGGCCTTTAGAACGGTTTTTTAATCTAGATGACGATCCTGATGTACGGCGGATGCAGACCTTAAGTGAGCGTCTCTTAACTACCAATGAACTGCGGCAGTTCCTGGAAAGTATCCTCGCGGCCACGGTCGAGGCGATTCGCACACCAACGGCATTTGTCGCGGCCATCACGGCCGAAGGACCAAAACTGGAATCCGTGGTTGGGCCGCTAACGGCGTCTGAAACCATATTGCAGGATGCTGACCTGCGGCGTCTGACAAACGAGGGCAATGGAAATGCCGCCGCTGGCAACTTGCAGACCGTAGATGGATTCATCCTTTGGCGCGAGTATTGGATTCGAACCCTATATAGCCGTCATAGCGATCTGGTTCTAGGCATATTTGGCATACGAGCCAGGGCGGCAATGCCAGATCTTTCGCTGGCCGAGCAGGAAATCCTGGACCGCTTGGTTGCACAGGCGGCCAGCGCGTTGGAAGATCGTATTCTACAACAAGAAGTATTCGCCGCCGTGGAAGGATTGCTGCCTGAAATCACAGCCTTGCAAGAGCGCCGTCGTGCCGCTGCGTTTGGTGGTTTGCCCGTTTTGACGGCCGATAACCAGCAGGATTCGATGGTCATAGATGATCCAGCGTACAACAAAATGGTGCGCGATGCCTTAACGCACTATTGGGGTGGCCCCAAATTGACCGAAAGCCCGTTGTTGCAACTCAAGGTAGTCCAGGATGAGATGCCGGAGCACGACAATAATCCTGCCAGCGCACTGCGCGCTATTTTAGACAGGGCCATTGAGCAGCAACGGCCAGAGGGGCAACGGAGCTTAACCACGGGAGAATGGATTCTCTATAACATCCTGGAACTGAAGTTTGTACAGGGCAGACGTGTGCGGGATGTGGCCCGTCGCCTGGCGATGAGCGAGTCGGATCTTTATCGCAAGCAGCGTGTGGCGATTGAGAATGTGGCGCGTACCATCGGCATGATGGAACAGGAAGCCCAAACCCACGATGAGGAATCGTTCGTCCCCGCTGATGCTCCCGCCGTAAACCTACCCTAAGGTAAATTCCCAGATAGCTGTATGTTTCAATATCAAGCAAAGACGCTGTATTGCGAAAATAAGCCATTGGCGGATATTGCTCAATCTGTAGGCACGCCACTTTACGTTTATAGTAAATCGGAACTGTTGCGACGGGCGCGTGCATACCGTGCCTATCCTGGAGCGTTGGTTTGCTATGCAGTTAAAGCGAACGGCAACCCCATTCTGTTGCGATTGCTGGGAGAGGAAGGCTTAGGGGCCGATGTGACCAGTGGCGGTGAACTCTTCCTGGCTCTACAAGCGGCCATTCCCGCCAAGCGTATCATTTATTCAGGTGTGGGTAAGCGCCGGGACGAGATCGAAATGGCCTTGGCGGCCAGTATCCGCGCGCTGCACGTCGAGTCGATGATGGAACTGGATGTCATCGCCGCGGTAGCTCAAGATATGGGACGTGTGGCACACGTTGGCGTACGCGTCAATCCCGATATACCAGCTCAGACGCACCCTTATGACAGCACGGGCAGATTAGATCATAAGTTTGGAGTGCCTCGTGAATCGGCCGTTACCCTCTTGCATCGTGCGGCGGAACATCCCTTTCTCAACCCGGTTGGCCTGGCAGCACATATCGGTTCGCAAATAACAAGCCTGGCCCCTTACCGCCGTCTTGTTGCTTTTCTGGTTGAGCTAGCAAATGATATGGCAGCGGCAGGCATAGACCTTGAATATGTGGATGTTGGCGGGGGGTTAGGCATCGATTATGGTCAAAACGGAACGCCGCCCATTGAAGAATGGATTGAGACGGTATCCCAGCCTGTTGAGAATGCAGGCTACGAACTGGTCGTAGAACCAGGTCGCTCTATCGTCGGCCCTGCAGGCGTTCTGCTGACCGAGGTGCTTTATAACAAGGAACAGGGGGCCAAATACTTTGTGATTGTCGATGCCGGAATGAATGATCTGATCCGGCCCGCAATGTACGACGCTAATCACCCGCTGTGGCCGGTCCGTCAGCGGTTCAACACAGATGCGCCGATCGTACCGCTCAACGTGGTGGGCCCTATCTGCGAGACAGGTGATTTTCTGGCCAGAGAACGGCTGCTGCCGCAGCCGCAAGTGGGTGATTTACTGGCCTTGATGCAGGCAGGCGCCTACGGTTTCGCCATGAGCAGCAACTATAATGGCCGTTTACGACTCCCAGAGGTGCTGGTGGATGGGGATCAATGTGAGCTAATTCGTCACCGGCAAAATTTAGAGCATTTATTAGATGGGGTTCCTATTTCTGGAGAATAATATGCACGAAAATTTCGCAGCTTACTATGAACGCCTGCACTCTCTACACAGTAACATCGGGAAGGCGATCAGCGGGCTTTCCACGGAAGCCCTGGACTGGGTACCTGGACCCGGCATGAATTCATTGGCTGTGCTGGTGGTTCACCTGACTGGAGCAGAACGCTACTGGATTGGCGATGTGGCAGGAGAGGATCCTTCTGATCGTGTGCGTTCCAAGGAATTCAAGGTCCACGGATTAGAGGCTGCTGAGCTGCAAAAGCGGCTTGACCAAACGCTGGTGCATTCACGAGGCGTTCTGTCTAGACTGGATCTGGAAGCGTTAGATCAAATGCGCAGTTCGCCAAGGGACGGCAGCAGCTACAGCGTAGCCTGGGCTTTGGCCCATGCCCTGGAACACACCGCGCTGCATCTCGGGCATATCCAGATCGGCCGCGAGTTGTGGGAACTGTCAGATCAATAAGTCCCCAACCATGACCATCACCGCCTGTCCTCGTAAATATACCCTCTCTCCCTCAGGGCGCACGTCCAGCGCGCCACCGCGGGCTGATGCTTGATAGGCACGCAGACTTTTCTTGCCTAGTTTCTCAGCCCAATAGGGTCCCAACGTACAATGGGCGGAGCCAGTCACCGGGTCTTCGTCGATGCCCACCCTAGGAGCAAAATAACGGGAGACGAAATCGAATTCGGCCGTAGCGGCACGGCTGGTAACCATCACACCCCGGGCTGGCAGCAGACGTAAAACGGAGAAGTCGGGCCGCATCTGGCGTACTTTTTCTTCGCCATCGACGACAATCAATTGTTTGTCGCCATCACGTCCGGCATCGATCGCTTCTACTCCCAATGCAGCGAGCAATTCTACAGGGGCTTCGGCAGATATCACCGGCCGGGCGGGGAAATCCATCTCTATGCCATCTTCAACTGGAACGGCCGTTATCTGCCCGCTGAGTGTTTGGAAGCGCGCTGGGAGAGAACTATCCAGTTGGCCTGATTGCCATAGGACAAAGGCGCTGGCTAGCGTGGCGTGGCCGCACAACTTCACTTCAGTCGCCGGGGTGAACCAGCGCAGCGAATACCCGCCCTCCTGCGGCCAGAGGAACGCGGTCTCCGAGAGGTTCATTTCCGTCGCAACCTGCTGCATCCAACGGGCTGGTCGGGGCTCAGGCAGCAGGCAAACGGCCGCCGGGTTGCCGGCAAAAGGTTCGCTGGTGAAGGCGTCAACTTGATATATTTTTGTGGTCATGGTTCTCCTTCAAAATTAGTCTGGAGTAATCGCTTTAGCGATGAGATGACTGAAGTCACGACTCCTTAAACGGATCGGAGTAATCGCTTTAGCGATGAGATGACTGAAGTCACGACTCCTTAGACGG
>JAACFF010000308.1 GCA_009937635.1 Chloroflexota bacterium | reverse complement strand
GCGGCTGCATTTTGGTTTGGGGGAGGCAACGGTTGTGGAGGAGCTGCATGTGCGGTGGGTGGACGGCCGTGAGCTGACTTTAGAAAATGTCGGGGTGGATAAGCTTGAAGTTGTGGTTGCTCGTTGAGTTACAGAATTTTCCCGGCAACTTTATCTTAAGTTCTCGCAAGGCCTATCTGGATTTATCCATGCGGCATCAATGAATTAACTGTGCTGTGATTGCCCTCTCCACGCCGGGGCGATGAATAACCAGATCAAAACGGCCGCCGCAACCAGACTTATAATGACGCCCAGGTTTGCGGCCGCTGCTAATGTTGCGCTATCATGAATCTGGTCGGGTAGTGCGGTTATGCACAGGGCAGCGCCGACAAGTGCCACAACCACGGCCAGCAGCGCAAAGCGCCGCAGATCTCCCCAGAGCCCGCCAGCAGCGAACAAGCTCGCCCCCGCGATTACCAGGGTAAGCCAACCGCCAAACCCAGCCAGATGCAAAAGATAACCAACACCTAGGGAGACGCCTCCGGCAAATAACAAACTAGGTGCAACCTTACGAGTGAATCGATTATTTTCTTCATTGGAATTGCCGGAATTAGTAGTTGTGTTCTCTCGTGTGCTCATTTCATATCTCCTTGGGTTCAAGCGGTTTTACTTTTCTATGCCGGCGGTTGCTCTAGTCATTGCAGATTACTTTGACAGTTAGCGATATGATGTGTAAGAGGGTTTGGTTGCATCGGTGAAGTCTATGGTAAATTATATTAATACAGCATAATTAATCTATTGCACGATGTCAACATAGAGAATTTTTTCACAATTTACGGAATTGCTTGATTACTCAGGCCGAACGGCTAATTGGGAGAATGATGCAAAGAGCTCAACAATTGTTAGGACGACTGGAGGCTATCGCACAGGCCGTCAAGGAGACGGGGCAGGGCGTGGCGGTTCTGGGGCTTGGTTCGGTGGGGCAGGAGCTGGAGCGCCTTGATGAATACTCGGACCTGGATTTTTTCGTGATTGCCAAGCCGGGAAAGAAGCCGATCCCTTTGACAAAGATCGCCGTTTCGAGCAGCGTTATCAAAAACTGGCGGCGGAGCTCCCTTATTTCCTTCCAGGTTATGATAAGAGCCCCCAAGCTGCCCAGGCTATGCTAGATTTCCTGGAACGCCATTTCCGTATCAGTGCGGCCATGAAGAGGCTTGTAAGCTCTCAAGCAAAGGCCGGCGGCTCAGCTTTGGATGCCGGAGACTTGACCCAAATTTGACCAAAACTTATGGCGCTTCTTGACACTACCATATGATTTTTATATTATAGGTGTGGTGACTTTACTGGGTTTGTAATCCTTAGGAGGCATGTCATGAAACTCAAGACCCTGCTAATTCTTGGCGCCATTGTCAATGCAATATTTGGCCTGGCATTTCTGCTAGTTCCGGAGGCGGTGACGTCAGTCTATGGCAATACTTTGAGCCAGGGAGGAATAATCTTTGCCCGTCTCTTTGGAGCAGCAATGCTTGGCTTCGCTGCACTCAGTTGGTCAGCTCGCAGTGCACCAGAATCTGAAGCCCGGCGCTCGATCGTGCTGGGAAGTTTTGTCTACTCAGTTCTTGGCTTCATCGTGTCCCTGGTAAGCCAATTGGCGGGCATGGTGAATGCCCTTGGTTGGTCCACTGTTGTTCTTTTCCTGTTATTTGCTTTGGGCTTTGGCTATTTTCAGTTCATGAAGCCAAAGGTAGCGGTTACCTGACGATCGGTTCTTGCTCATCAAGGTTCTCGAAGGCCCTGATTGAGCAGGTATTTTAAATTACCTGGGTGTATCTGCGTCAACGAGCGCCGGCATTAAATCGTTGTTGGCCGCCAGCCTGACGGCCGCATCCGCCAGGAGCTGTGCCGGATTGATCAGGTCGGCCGCATTGGCGGTTTCGCCCAGGAGCAGGGGAATTTCTGTACAGCCGAGAATAATGCCATCCACGCCGCGGCTGCGTAGTTCCTCTACCGCTTCCAGGGCCACGGCCGTTTCTTCATTGCTTGTATGCCCGGCCATTAAACGCAGGATCGCCTGGTCTAGTAAATCGCGCAACGGGCTGCCGATCTCTTCCACTTTCTGTCCCTGCTCAGATAGCGGGCCGCTGTAAACCTTGGGTTCACCTAAGGCCAATGCGCCAATATGGTGCCAGCTACGCCGCGCTATTTCCGCCAGGGTCAATTCCACCATATTCAACAGCGGGATGCCTGCAGCTTCCTCGATTAGATCGGCCATCATATGCGGGACATTGGCTGTGATCACCAGGAAATCGGCCGTTTGCCCCAACCATTTTACCCCTTCCAACATCTGGGGGTCTGGCTGGAGTGGCATCAGCGGCATGCTATCATCGCCGAGCAAGACGGGCGGGTTGCGATGGTAATAGACGGCCAGCGGCGGGTAGCCGCTGTTGCCTGATGGCTGCGGGATAAGCAGTTGACTTGCCGCGTGCAACCGGGCTACAAAGTCCATCGTCGCTTGTGGCCCCAGCCCCCCAAGAACGCCGATTGTTTTCATTTTCAACCCCAATTATCGTTATAGCGCCAAGTGCAAAGATGCGTGTGAAAAATTTCGATGAGACATATTTACACTGCCGACAATATGTAGATGCGACTTATGTTAGTCCTTATTGGGTCCGGCTGCAAACGTGACATTAAGCCTACTACGGCGTAGCGTCTGGCAAGGTTTTTCAGTATGCCAGCAAGTTTCTGGACAAGTCTTCAGCGTTGGTATAATTGGCCAGTATCATGCGGGCAGTGTAGCACGCGCGTGACCACGCCGATACCGGCCATGAGCAAGTATAGGAGAAGGGCAAATGTGGCAAGATTTCAAGGAATTTATTAGCAGGGGCAATGTCATCGATCTGGCCATCGGCTTGATTATTGGCGCTTCGTTTACAGCGATTGTGAATTCGCTGGTGGATGATATATTTATGCCCATCATCGGCGTGTTGCTGGGCGGCGTCAACATCGAAGGACTGTCCTTCACCGTTGGTGACGCTTCCATAAACTATGGCGAATTCTTGATGGCGGTGATTAGCTTTCTGCTGATTGCCCTGGTTCTGTTCTTTGTCATCCGTTTTATTACAGCGGCCAACAAAGAGCTCGAGGAACTGGGTCTTATTGAAGAGGAACAGAAAGCTGCTGAAGATGCTCAAGAACCTGAGCTGACGACCGAGGAGAGACTGTTGACTGATATTCGCGATCTGTTGCAGGCGAATTTGGCCAATGCCGAGACTTAATGGGACAAAAGGAATTATCAACTCACTGATCTGATAATCTATCAAAAGGGAAAAATAGAAAAATGGCATCGATATACAAACGTGTTCAGATCATTATCAATCCTGCAGCCGGCAAAGACGAGACGATCCTCAATACGATCAACGCTGTTTTTTCGGGAACGGGGATCGAGTGGGATGCGCGTATCACGCACAAGTTTGGTGATGCGACGCGGCTGACGAAGGAAGCCGTGGCTGACGGCGTAGATTTGGTGGCCGGTTACGGTGGAGATGGTACGCAGTTGGAAGTGGCCAACGGTTTGGTTGGAACTGGTGTGCCGATGGCTATCCTGCCCGGCGGCACGGGTAACGCCATGGCCTTTGAATTGAATGTCCCGCGTGATCTTATGGGGGCGGCTACCTTGATCGCCAACAGCGAGAAACGCAGCGCCATCGACCTGGCCAGCATTGGTGATCGCGTGTTTATGCTTCGCGCCTATACCGGTGTGCAGGCGGAGGAGCGCGCAAGCCGGGAGATGAAGGATAGGTATGGGAACATGGCCTACGTGGCTGAAGCTCTGAAATTTGCAGCCCGCCCGCCCGAGGCGCAATATAAGGTTGCCATTGATGGCGAGACGGTTGAGGGCAAGGGTATGATATGTTATATCGTCAATGCCGGCGCCAGTGGCGGTGTTGCGCTGCCCGAGCTCCCCGGGGTGGATGTCAGCGATGGCCTGTTAGATTTATATTTGGTTACGGATGGACTGCGATCCATTCGTAATTTCTCACGGTATATTCTCAGAGTAGGAAAAGCGAAGGCAGGTATATACCATTGGCAAGGTCGCGAGATTACGCTGGAGGCGAATCCACCACAGAGTGTGTGGATCGACGGTGAGGAATACGGCCAGACGCCGATCACGGCCAGGGTACTGCCCAAGGCGCTGGAGGTCGTTGTTCCTGCGTAGAGAAAGCCAGGTATCAGGTATCAGGTATCAGGTATCAGTTTTGAGCTGCCAGCCTTCGGCTCTCAGTCTGAGCTTGGCGTCTTAGCGCCTGCTGCACCGGGTGCACAGAAGAAATGGCGTAAATCCTCATTCACGGCCGCTGCTTGCTCGACAAAAAACAGATGGCCGGTATTGGGGTAGATTTTGAATTTGGCTGAAGGGATCGCTTTTGCAAGGAAACGGCCGTTCTCCAGCGGAACCAGCACATCTAGATCGCCATGTAGGACCAGAGAGGGCATGGTAAAATTCTCCAGCGCGTTGGTCACATCATGAGTATTGATCGCTTGTAGTTGACCCATAAAGCCTGTAGGCGTTTGCGGGTTGTTGGCGGCAAATTCGGCCAACTGCTTGACCAACTGTGGATCTTTCTCCATCGTATCTGGAGCGAGGATGAACCACAGGCTATTGTAAAAGTCCTGTCGCAAATCCCCACTGCTTGGAGCCGTCATGGCCGCCATCACTTTTTCATCGGGCATGGTCCAAGATGATCCTCCGGCGGTCGTGCAGCCCAAGGCCAGTTTCTGCACTTTATGTGGGTGGCGGGCGGCCAGATTGAGGGCGATCATGCCGCCCATGCTAATGCCAAATACGAACGCTTGAGAGATATTAAGGGCATCCAGAAGTGCGGCCGTATCATCGGCCATATCTGCTACGGTGTAGCCGGGTTCTGGTTGGCTGCTCTTCCCAGCGCCACGGTTATCGAATGTGATGACAAAGAAATCGTTTTGCAAGGCGGGCACCTGGGTGAACCAATCCTCCGTATAGCCGGTCAAGCCAGTGATTAGCAGCAGTGGCGGCAAATACCGAGAACCGGCTGTTTCATAAAATAGTTCGATATCGTTAACGGTTACAGTTGGCATGGCTAACTCCCTTGGCAATTATGTCATTGCCACTCTATGCTTAGGACAGTATACCATAGACGCATTCAACTTGGCTTCTTTGTTTCTGCTTGCCGCCTGACAATGGTCACTATTTCAGCGTGACAGCAATGGCCAAATGATCCGATGCTTCATCTGGCGGGATGACCGCGTCCGATGCTTGCAGGTCGGGAGTGACGAAGATGTAATCAATACGGCGGTATGGGTCCGGAACGGGATTGGTGTAGCCGGGAATAACGCCGGTGAGATCCAACACGTCGCTAAAGTCAGCCTGGCCGTAGAGATCGATTTCCGGGTCACCATGCTCGGCGTTCAGATCGCCCATGACGGCGCTCCGTGGCCTTCCGCTCCAATAGCCTAGCAAAGCATGGGTTTCCTGCACCCTGATGTTGCTGCCGTCAGCCGTATGGTGGTAATGTGTGTTGATCAAGTTCAGCGGATGTTCCCCTCCGCCATCCAGGCTCAAGGCCATAAAGCCACGGCGTAACAGCAGGTCGTCAGTGGGCAAAGGTTCGTTTTCATAGGTCAAAACGGGCAGGCGGGTGAGAACCGCGTTGCCCCATTGGGCGTCGGCCGTCGGTCCAAAAACGGCCGTCATGCCCAGCCGCTGCGAAAGCCAGGTCAGCATGTCCACGGATCCGTTGATCACCCAGCCGCGCGACACTTCTTGCAAACCAACCACGTCGGGATTTTCACGCTCGATGACCTGTGCCAGCGCCTCCAGGCCGATGTGCCCTCTGGGATCCGCGCCATTGTGCAAATTATAGGTCATAACCCGTATCGTTTGTCCGCTGGGGATGGAGGGCTCAGCCTCTTGCCAGGTTAGCAGTTGCACGAGAGGAATTATCAGCAGCAGCATGAGTGGTGCAAGCATAGGGGCCGCAGAGGATTTGGCAGCCGCTGATTTGTTTGCTCTCCACAGTGAACCCAGACCAGCGAGTATGGTGATGATAAATGCCAGCAGCGGTAAGATGTTGTTTTGGAATGGCAGGCGGACGTCGTAAACGATGTAGTAACTGAAAAGGAATATGATTAGCAGGAGCATGCCCAGCCCGTGAGCGATGGTGATATTGCGTAGCCCTTGCCGCTTTGGATCTCCCGCCAGACCACGCACGATGGATAAAAGCAAACCTGACAATGCGATCTGGCCAAGCAGCAAGAAGAGGGCTGTAATCCACCAAGCTTGCGGTCCGGAAACGACAAACAGGATGGTTAGCAGCAATGTCAGCGACAGCGTGATCAGAATGAGTGGGCGGAAAACGGAGGCCGGCAAGATGGCTGTAGCGAGCCCCGCCAATTGGGCCGCCAAAAGCAGCGTGAATGCGGCCGGAAATGATAAACCGGTGGTGGTTGTCGCCCAGGCGATATTGGCGAAGATCAGCAGTTGTAGAAAAAGGTAGGGACCCAGGAATATCCAGGAGATCGCCTGCCTGAAGGCAGCGTCGGCCGTATTCTCAGATAATTCTTCACGCATCAGGCGACCGGTCAGTAGCCATTGGGCGCCTACGAGCAAGACCACGATCAGCGCCGGCAGCCAGCCGCTCTGCCAGCTCAAGTCGTAAGAGAGGAAAGCGCCATTGATCGCCAGATCGCTGGCCAGGCCGGCCAAAATGCCCAGACCCAGATGAAATGGACCTTGATCCTCCAGCCGCCGTGCCAGGCCCAGGGCCACGGGTAGAAATATCAAAAAGGCGATGGCGCCTGTAGTGGCCAAAATCATATCGCCCAGCGGATCGTAGTTCCAAAGCTGTAAAGCCAGGCGTGTGAAACCCAGCACGATGGCGCTGATTACAAAGGTGGGCATGCTGCCTAGAAAACGATTCAAAGGGCCGGCCAAGAAAGCGCAGAGAAAAATCAATATGGCCACAAGCCCCGCCGTGGTCGCCGCCCAATCGAGGCGATCGCGCAAGACAAAGACGAAATAAGGTATCAGCGCGCGCAGCATCTGCATGCCCAATACGGTGGTTACGGCGATAAAGGCGATCTGTGGGTACGGCCGTTTTGCGTCTCTTCTGTTGCTGTTCATGTTGCCTCCTGAAACGCGAGACTAAGGGCATTTGCTCTGATTATAATGGAAACGACGTAGGGAGGATAGGAGATTCGCTGGAATTTTGGCTGTTTAACCCAGCGCTCGCCACAGCCAGGCAGGTGAAGAGGTATTTTGGTGACACGAGGTGGCTCAGTCGCGAGACACGACCACAGCTCTCACAAAATCAACCATTCTGACACATATGCAGTGACCTGGCAGCTCTTGACAGGGGACGATCCTATAATTATACTCCTATTAGTAAGTAAAATGAACTTACAAAGTGTAGGAAAGGAGCAATCCCGTGGGTAGGTTTTTGGCCGGTCTGGATATTGGGGGGACAAAGACGGCCGTTCTGCTTGTCGACCAAGAGTTAAATGTGCG
>JAACFF010000307.1 GCA_009937635.1 Chloroflexota bacterium | reverse complement strand
CTGCGTCGGGCCTCCCCCGCCATCACCATATCCATATGCCATAAGTAAACTATGCTGAAATCCCTTTTGCTGAAAATTTCGCCATGTGCCTATGACGCTTGAAGGTGAAGCGACAGCATTATATATACTGGCAAATCCGCCGATGGGATCTGGCGTCGTACTGAAATGGGTCAACACTTTGCTGCCATCGATAACCTGCCACCAGAAACTATCGTAAGGCAGCCGGTTGTATTGGCTCCAACCAATCTTGATCGTAAAGAAATATTCCAGCCCGGCCAGCTTGATGAGCTGCGGAAGTGCCCATGCATACCCAAAAACATCAGGCAGCCACAAGACAGGCGACTCTGCCTATTGAGTCAGCGTCCAGAGCCAAGCCAAATCAATATGTGCATGACCTACAACAACTAAATCTACGTCTAGCTGCGGTCCGGCATCGGCGATTCCCTCTTGTAACAGTTGGTAAGCAGCCGGTATGCTTCTGTAAAAGCCTTCACCGAACGGCTCGTGCAAGTTGAGATGGTTAAAAGCGGTAGTGAGCGCGTTGAGCAGCCAACCATGTGCCGGATCATCTTCATCTATAGCGTTGGCGACGCCCAATGCAATGCGAGCGGTTTTGATGAAATTACGAGTCGGCACATCTATTTGGACGAGACTACATTGGCCCATTAACGGCCGTGTGCCTTGATCATGATTCTGCCATCCGCCACGACCCGTCCAGCCATGCAACGCCAACAAATGAGACCGCCCATCCAACCAATTAGCGCGTAACAGCGTTTCCTGGTGATGGCGATCGCATCCAGCAAACGGTTCGCCATCGATATATACCAGGGCTTCAGGATGGCTGAAATTGCGACAACACCTAATGGAAGATGCAACGCAACCGGTAGTTGGGCATCCCATTCCAACGGAACCGTAAAGTGGGTACGCAAAGTGAAGTCAGTAAACCATTCCGCCCAATAAGTATTGCTTTGGATCATGGGCCAGTCACTATCGTTCACATCCGAGTTAACTAGAACTCTTTCTTCCGGGCCATCCATGACCTTTAGTCGAAAAGGCTGAAATGGCTGCCGGATCCGGTGAACTAGCGGCTCAATAGTTCTTAAATACTGCTCAATCCGTTGTGTGGTCCAGCGCGCCTTATGATGCATCTAGGTTAACCTATCTCTTTCTGCATATTATGGAGTAGCAGTACAAAGCACTCATACCCGGGCTTTGATCACACCCTGTAACCAAAGACGAACTGCTTGCGGTGAAGGCAGCCAACAATCGGCTGAACTGTTCCTCAGCCTCTCACCAACAGCAATAGCAATGCCACCACGCTGCTGGATCTCCTCAAAGGCCACTTCATCCTTGTCATCATCGCCGAGATAAACCAAAAGGGCATCGTCGTGCCAGGGAAATGTAGATAATAGGTATTCAACGGTGCGCTTTTTGTTCGCTGATTTTGGACCACATTCCAGGAAACGATGCCCTCCCAGCAGGCGGAAAATATGGCCTCTTTCTTGTTCCAGAAGCCCCTGTGCCTGGCGGTTCGCCACGCGCAGAACGGCGGTTGCTTCCTCTTCAATAGCATCCTTACCATGAATGGCGATAGTCCATCCTTTATCCTCCAGATAAAATCCATTCCGCCCGTCTAGTAGCTGCTCCCATTCTTGCTTAAGATCATCCAGCAACGGACGTACGGTGCCGTAATCAACCTGGTGAATAGTTTGTCCATCGGTTGTCTGCAGCTCCAAACCATAGGTGCCTGCCTTCAGAATACCAGACACGGGTAGCAACGCCTGAATATGCGCCAGACGTCGGCCACTGATGATTGTGATGCGACTATCGGGCAGGCCTGCCAACAGCTCGATCAGTGCAATTAATTCCTCATCGGGATTGATCTCATCCGGTGTGGCGGCAAAGTCGCTTAGTGTGCCATCGTAATCCAAAAACAACCATAGGTGTCCGGCTTGAGCTACCTTTTGCTGTACGCGTTCGTCGCTGCAAGAAATCATGTGGCTTCCTTTCCATGTAGCAGGGGTTCTATCTCATCGCGGAATATCGCTTCCCAGGTGAAACTCTGCCTCGTTCGGCGAGCTAGACACAGACGTGCGTCATCTGTCACCCAGGTCAGCAGTCGCTTTGCCAACTCCTCTGGTGGTTGGTCAAGTGAAAATCGAAAAACATCTTGGCCGCCAATCTCCTTTGCAGCGGGTACAGCGTCCGAAGCCACAATCGGCAGACCCAATAAACCTGCCTCGTTAACTGGCATGCCGAAACCTTCCTGATGGCTGGGCATAAACATCAGATCAGATACGCGGTAGAGGTCAAACACCACTTCCAAAGATAGAAAATAGGGTTCAGTGGCATCAGGACCCGACTCGTAGGCAAAGTGCATAGCCCCATGCAGCCCCAACTCATCACGTTGTTCCTGCAGTGAGTGAAAATATGCCATGCTCATTTCATCGTGTGGATCGGGCGGCCCGGTAAGCAGTAGCTTTACCTTGACGCCTTTGGCAATCAACGCTCCGACTACTTCCAGGGCATACTCAATGTTTTTTGCTCTTGTCACTCGCACGGGCATTAACATTATTAAATCTGCCGCTAGAAGTTGCAGCCGTTGGACAAGCTCCCAGCCTTCGACGGATAAACCAAACATCTCTGCCGCATCGACGCCATTATAGATAACCTGGACAGCCTGCTCAGGACAGCCATAAAGCCCGGCCAATTCCATCTGCCGATCCCGCGAAATTGTCACATGAGTCACGTCTGGCTGGAAAGTACGCAGCAGTTCCCAGGGATAGCCCTCATGGACCTTCGATCGCGATCGCGGGCTGGTCCAGGTGAAATCATGGTGCCAGCCAATGCAGTTTTTAATGTCGCCGGTATCAAGAAGGTTGAAGAGAGCTACCGTCAACGGCAGGTTGAAATGCTTTGTAAACACATTGTGGACGATGAGGTTGTCGAATCTATGCACCATGGGTGCTAATGATGCCCGCAACTGTTGCACCAGGGAATCAAACGTAGCGGGAATTTGTCCTTGTTCGAGGAGCGCTCCGGCCGCCAGAATGTCAGGATGTTGCGAATCCAACTCGGGAATCAGCGCAAATTTGCATCCAGTGGGCAGGGTTTCGACTGATCCCTGCCCGGCGATTATCGAAACGGGATAGCCCATCTGTAAAAAGACGCGAGCGTGGGCATACATGACGGCTTCAACCCCGCCGACGACCGGGGGCGCTGTGTAGTGTAGTATCGCTGTAGTCGGCTTGGTTGCAGGCACTTTATAAGCCTAACTGTTCAACCGCTTCAATTTGCTGGCACAACCACCAATACACATCTTCTTCTTCTACCAGGGAGCGTAATTCCCTGGCTCGCCGACGTCGTTCACCTTTGGACATCGTCAAAGCTTCATGCAAGGCGTCGGCTGTGGCCGAGATATCGCAGGGTGAGATCACGAGGGCTGCGGATTCGAGCTGCTCCCTGGCCCCGGTGCGTTCGGACAGCACCAGCTGGCCAGCACGTCTGTTGACAATGGGCCCCTCTTTAGCTACAAGGTTCATGCCATCGGCTATTGCGTTGACCAGTAGCACATCATAGCACTGCATCGCCGCTACAGCACGCTCATATTTTTCCCCAACCAGGACGCGCACTGGCTCCCATGTGCCCGTGGCATAGGCAGCATTGATGTGACCCACGGCCGCCATTACCTCTTCAAAATAGTCTCGATATTCCCCTAAATCAATACGCGAGGGAACGAGAATGGCCAGAAACATGATCCGCTCTTGGTATTCCGGGTACAGAGTTAGCATTTCCTCAAACGCCTGAAAACCTCGGATGATATTTTTGCTCGGTTCGATGCGCTCGATGCGTAAGATGAGTTGTCGATCACCTATCATTTCTTCAATTTCAGCCCGCAACTGGGCGACCTCGGAAGAACGGGATACGCGACGCAGGCCCTGCACATCTATGGATATAGGAAATGCACGTACGTGGGTAGCGTGGTTTCGGTACCAGACACGTTGTGTCTTGTACTTGGCGCCAACTCTGGTCAGATACTGCTGACAAGTGCGGATAAAATTCAATACGTCATCATGCGTTTGAAAGCCCAAGATGTCAGCTCCCAGTAATCCTTCCAAAATAGCATTGCGCATCTTGGCCGGTAAGATGGACCAGTAATCCGGACCAGGCCAGGGGATATGAACGAAGTGGGAGAGCGTCGGTCTTTCGCTGGGTCGAAGTTGCGTGCGTACGAGTCGCGGCGTCAAGTATAAGTGGTAATCATGCAGCATCACCAGCGGTCGTTTTGTAGCGAGCTTAGTTTGATTGATGATAGCCCTGGCAAAAAGCTGATTGATAGAAACGTAACCGTCATTCCAAGCTGCCCAAGTTGTGCGATCAATAACCGGTTTACGTGGAATATCCCACATGCTGTGCTGCAAAAACCATAACAGTGGATTGGCAATGACGTTATAATAGCCCTCATAAGCACTCGGCTCTGGCGAAAGAAAGTGGACGCCAAGCGTTTCCCGGCTTTTCCACAAGGTGAGCTCGCCTTTTTCCCAATCCATATCAGCGTCTGTTCGTGCGCAGCCAATCCAGGTGGCGTCAATTTGCCTGGCTAGCCCAACAAGGGCTGTAACCAAGCCGCCGCTCCCACGCGTGAACGTACGGCTGCCGTCTTCCGCTGTTTGAAACATCACCGGCCCGCGATTGGCGGCAATGATCAGAGATCGATTGTCAAAAAACTCTTCACATTGTTTATTGTCATTATCCTCGGTCGCATTCATCAGTTAGGCTCCGTTTTTCCCGTTGCCTCACGACTGGCTTGGATGGCCAGGTCGATAAAGACGGCAGCAGTCCATCCAAACACATCGGCGGCCGTATCCGGTGGATCACCTGACAAAGCATTGTAATACTCATAGATGCTGTCGTGGCTCATAATAAGATTTAGGGTCTTTTCCCGTAACTGGTTGGCCAATTCAATCTCGCCGATTTGTTTCAAGGCTTCGATAAAAAAGTAGTTGATATTCACCCAAACCGGTCCCCGCCACATAGTCTGAGGATCAAAGTGGGCATCATTGAACGCCACGGACGGCAATGAATAATTGCCCCAAAATGTGTCTGGATTGGTGAGGTGGTTCAACAATCGCTCCCGGATCTCATTAGGCAGCTGGCCGGTCCACAGTGGGTAAAGGTTAAATGGCGTTACCACCGGAACAGCATTTTCCTCGTGAAGGGCACGAAATAGCCCACTCTCTTCGTCCCACATGTCATTGATCATGCGTTTAACAATCGCGGAAGCGCGCTTGCGCCACATCCGTGCCTCAAAATCAATACCCAAGACCTCTGCTATTTCTGCCAGTGAACCCATCTGCACACACAGGTAGGTATTAAGATCGGGCGATTCTACCGGCATACCATAATCCCACAACGGATTATCGTCCAGGCCCGAGGAATAAGGATGATTGTATTGGGCGAGCCCATCCACATCGTCATCGTTCATGGCAAACCACCAAGCATTCCAGCGCACAAGCGGTATATAAATCTCCGCTAGAAATTCAGGGTCTGGATCGGATTCATGTAGTTTAAGAGCAGCCCAAGCAAGAATTGGCGGCTTCGTCACTTCAGCACTTATTGGATGGTCAATCGTGGCAATAACCCCTTCGTCATAAACGGCATCGGGCAACATACCATCATCAAGTTGGCAAGCGAGCATAGCTCGGATCTGGTTGCGTGCCAACTCGGGATCGATGTGCCGGTAAGCGAGGGCGTGCATGGCGCTATCCCATAACCACAGACCTACATACGATAGTTTTGAGGGCATCATGGCCTCGTAGGCAATCCGACCCTGTGGCCCAATGAGATTGTTTGCCATAATCCACCATGCGTAAGCATAAGTAGAACGATATTTATCGTCGACTTGGGGTACGCGCTCGAACCAATCTCGCCAACGCGCCTCAGAATCAGCACAGGAGCGCGAGAGCAGCTTGGTTGCAGGATACGTTCGTAAAGAATTGCGAATGGTTATAGTGATGGCACTATCATCATCGGCCTTTACAATATATTCAACAGTATATCCACCCTTATCAGGTGTTATCTCGTTGCGAACAGTCGCGCAATTACTCGTATAGTTCAGATTCCTAACGGCCTTAAATACACCCCCACCTTCGGTCGTTTCCCAGAACTGAGGCTGCACATGAAAGCGAATACCAGCTGTTGCCTGGGACGGCAATCCAAGGGTTATAGTTTTTTCATCCTGAAAGACCAATGCAAAATCTCCTAGATCGGTCTGTAGATGAACAATGTGAGGATAGGTCGTTACAGTAAACTCTAATTCATCTCCATTTTCATCGAGAAGAATGAGATCTTGAATAAATGGTGGCCGGCGGAGATATGCTTCAATATCCGGCTGAATAGTCGTAAGCCTTTCGGCCAGCTTGACGTATAAACTGGAGCTGTCCTTATTTTGCAAAATTAGTAGTCGAGAGCCACGATCACTAAAAGGCACCTTTTTGACGTCGATTTTATTGCGCAACAGTGAAAGAAGGGCAGAAGTCTCTGGATCAATCATTGCTCTTATTCTATGGGTGTTTAAGTACCCTGTCACATAATTAGGGTCTCTGATCTAGATATTTTTAGGTTACACTAGATGATTCGCATTGCCGACTACGCTGACATGCTTGAACTCGGCCGTAACCGCCACGAAGCAACGCGCGAGGGATTCGACGATCTGAAATAGCATTATGGCTATAACGAGTTCCTACTATCACTCAATTGCGGATCAGAAACACCTTCTCTATCTTTTTCTTCGCCGTCAGGTGAACACGTAAGGTTTCGCCCGTTTCATGAAAGGTTATTTCCAATATCCGTCCTTCTGGTAAGAAACCATGGGATCTTCTGCATTTTTCTAATCAATTCTCGCTCGGAACGGCTTACTGCACCGGTATCTATTCTTTTGGCCGTTTTAGAATGAGACAGCGGCAAATTCCCATCGGAGGATATTCTTGTCCCCTCTTACTGGCATACGTTTGCTATTGAGATTCATGTCCTTGGCTCCTTGCAATACGCTATGCTACACAGAATCATCAACTAAAACCAACGCATTCACGGTATAGCATAATGCGCAACAGAAATTTCGCGCAGGATTGCGAGATTGCAGGGAATCGAAATATCGTGAGGGCATTACGCCTGGCGACGTGTGACGATCATGGGTAGGCCGTCCTTAGGGCGCGTGTTGAAAGCGTAGTGTGGCTCGAGTTCATAGCCAGGTACGACATCCAGATGGGCCTGCTGCCAGATGGTAGCCAGGTTAATCTTCATCTGCAGCAGGGCGAAGGCGTTGCCGAGGCAGATGCGCGCGCCGCCGCCGAAGGGCAGATAGGCGTATTTCGGAATTGTCTGGCCATCTTCCGGGTCGAAGCGTTCGGGCTTGAAGGCGAGGGGTTGCGGGAAATACTCCGCGTCGCGATGCAGCGCCCACGGCGCGAAGAAGATCAGACGGTTTTTGGGCAAGATGTAGCCAGCGAGATGAACGGGCGCAGCTGTTT
>JAACFF010000306.1 GCA_009937635.1 Chloroflexota bacterium | reverse complement strand
AGCGGTGAGTTGACTGAAGTCATTACTCCGTACCATATTAGCTTGGTGTAACCGCTTTAGCGGTGAGTTGACTGAGGTCATTACTCCGTACCATATTAGCTTGGAGTAATCGCTTTAGCGGTAAGTTGACTGAAGTCATTACTCCGTACCATATTAGCTTGGAGTAACCGCTTTAGCGGTGAGTTGACTGAAGTCATTACTCCTTGCCAGTTTTCATTTATTTTTGTGCACCGCAGTTCGTGTCGTCTCCTCAGTTTTCAGTAATCAGCCGTCAGCCAGGCCTGGGATTGACCCAAGAGAGAGCGCGTGGCGTACGGCGTTGCGGATCGCTTCGGCGACCATTTCCGCTGCGGCCGTTGCTACCTCTTCAAATGGCGCTTGCACTTGATCCGTGGCCAGGGCAAAAGCGGTATCCCCTTCGTGGGTCATGTGCGCCGGCCGTATGGCAATCGCCAGGCCATCATGGGCGCGCTGCGCCAAGCGAAAGGCGTCCACTTTACTCATCTGGGCATTGGTCATCACCACGGCCAGCGTTGTGTTGGTGCCCATCTGCGGCGGTGGGGCAAAGGGAGCGTAGCGCATGGGGAAACGGTCAACCAACCAGGCCCCTTCCTTGTCATAAGCACCGGCCAGTACGGAGCCGTCGGCGTTGAGCACATCGCCGATGGCGTTAACGACAACGGCCGCGCCCACGAAGAGATCATCCAGTTGCACACCGGCCAGGCCAAAACCGCCTTTCATCATGCTTTCGGGACCAGACCACTTGCCTACCGTCACCCCGGCCCCGGCTCCGACATTGCCCTGGACGATATCAGTGGGCCGCGCATCCAGGCAAGCGGCATACCCCATCTCTGGGCCAGGGGGATGTTCTCCCTGGTTCAAAAAAAGGTCAAAGACCACGGCCGCGCTGACGATGGGCACAGGCCGGACGGGCGTGACATAGCCGAGACCTCGTTCAGCCAGGTAACGCACGACACCGTCGGCCGTGGCCAGGCCGAAGGCGCTGCCGCCGGTGAGTACGACGGCGTTTAGTTTATGCAACGGCCGTTCAGGAGCCAGCAGGGCGATTTCGCGCGTGCCCGGTCCAGGCCCGCGTACGTCAGCGCTGGCCACAGCCCCTTCCGGGCAGAGGATGACGGTGCATCCAGTATGATGTTCCTCGTCCGTGGCATGGCCGATTTTTATTCCAGCAAGTTCAAAGGTCACCAGATCCTCCAATTTACTCCGCTAGCGGGCGGCACGGTCAGGAGACACGGCCACAGCGCATATGGCGGGCAGATTATAAGTCAATTTGAAGAAACATTAAAAGTGAACTGGAAAGTCGCCGCCTTCTCGCCACTGCTTTTCTAAAGTCGCCGTATCGATAATTGATTCATTTTTGGAAAAACAATTGTCGAGGATATTGGGGCATGTTGACATAAGGTCAAGAATTCATGAATTTGCGGCTGAAATGGGACTATAGTGGGATGATGGCGCCGTTTGGGATAGTTGCAAACAGTGCAGCCAGGAATATACTACTGCGCTATGCTCACTTTTCTACGCTGGCTTTTTGCGCCCCGTTATCGTTTTTTGAAACTGTTGTTAACCGCTTGTGCGCTGCTGCTTTTCTTGTGGCTTACTTTGCAGGCCTTAGATCTACTGCGGGATTTGCGTGACCCGCGCAGCCAATCTTTTGCCCAGTGGCTGCAAGGGGACAGGACTGAACGGGAGAAACTGGTCACGGTACGACGGGACCTCTGCCCGGGGGCGACGTTTATCCTGCCCGCGGATGGTTTCATTGGTTTGTTATATGGCGACCCGCGTGGCCCTTATTCACAGAATTCTCCCCACCAGGGCATCGATATTTTTAGCAACGCCGATCCCGGCGTCGTCCCGGTTTACGCCGCCTTTGACGGCTATGTCACCCGGGAAGCGGATTGGAAGAGCAGTTTGATCATGCGCGTGCCGGATGATCCGCTGCAACCAGGAAACCAGGTGTGGCTCTATTACACCCATATGGCGGATGAGGAAGGTAACGATTTCATCGAAGACGCCTTTCCTGCGGGCACACAGGAGCAGTTTGTCGAGCAGGGCACGTTGTTAGGCTATACCGGAAACTACAATGGCAACTCTCTAAGGGATGTCTGGGTCCATCTACACTTTTCCGTCGTGCAAGATGACGGCAACGGCCGATACCTCAATGAACTAGATTTCAACAATACACTCGATCCCTCTCCATATCTGGGCATGGCCGTTAACTACGCTTGCAATACGGGAACCGATGGCTGTTCCGCTGATCCCACTTGCTAATTGGTGCGTTTCAAATGGGTTAGGAGAAAAGAGAATAATTAATTGTTGAACTGTTGAATTTGTGAATTGTTAATGAAAGCGGCCATCTCCCACTAAATTGGGCCGGGTGCCGTCAGGAGCGCGGGCGAGATGGTTGGATGAGAAATTGTCTGTTTCCCTGCGAGGCCCTGGCCAACCATCTGGCCCCTAGCACGGTAACCGGAAACATCCTTTAGTAAAGGGTAAGGTTTATTCAAGCTATCTTCGTTCTGGGTTACAATTCTAGGCAGAACGAGGAAATGAATATGAAATTCGGTAAACTTCTGGGGGCCGCCGTCCTTCTGATTCTACTAATCAACAAGATTCCATCATCTTTCGCCCAAGCAAATCTTGAGATCAAATTGAAGAACCGCACTTTCGTGCCACAGACGCGCGGGGCGATGCGGGTGGAAGGGAGCAAGGGGACAGGCAAGCAGCATGTCATTTTGCAGTTTGCCCAGCTGCCCGATGCGGAAACTTTGGCTCAATACGGTATTAAGCCTCTCAATTATATTCCCGACAACGCGATCATGGCTTCCGTTCCCGCCGGGTTTGACCGGCGCAATGCCCCTGGTGTTCGCTGGATGGGGCAGCTCTTGCCGGCAGACAAGATCAGCGCAGAGGTAAGCGAGCAATTTGCCAGATTGACCGCAGATCACCCGTTTACCTTGACTGTGGAATCACACAGCGATGTGTCGTCGCAAACCTTGCAAGCGCTCGTCGCTTCTGCAGGAGGGGCATTCGATACCCATCCTAATTTACCCGGCCACGTGGGGCTGGTCAGCGGCACGCAAGATGTGTTCCAGAAGCTAGCCCAGGATGAGCGCGTCACCTGGATCATGGCTGCCAGCGACGAACTGATTAATGGTGAGCCGGTATATTACTGCCCGGGACCGTTGACAGAGCTAGGGCCAGTCGCTAATTACGTGGTCCATGATAATGGCTGGGACGGCCCAGGCCTCGGTCCTGCTAGCTTAACCTACCATTTCATCAACAGCACGCCTGACATTAGCGGATTGGGTGAAGAGCAAGCTGTGAGAGATGCCCTGGCCACGTGGGCCAAATACGCAGATCTAGCCTTCAGCGAAACAAATACGGCCGGCCGTACACGTTCATTGGATATTTTGTGGGCATCGGGAGCGCATGGTGACTCATCCCCGTTTGATGGTCCGAGTGGCGTCCTGGCACATACATTTTATCCAGCGCCGCCTAATCCGGAGACGATCGGCGGCGACATGCATTTTGACGAAGCCGAAAACTGGTCCCTCAATTCACACATTCATATGTACGCGGTTGCGCTGCATGAAGCGGGCCATGCTCTGGGCCTGGCGCATTCGAACGTTTCTAATGCGGTGATGGCTCCTGTTTATGCTGGACCGTTGACCGACCTTCACCCAGACGATATCGCCGGTATTCGCGCCATTTATAGCGATAGTGGGATCGACGCGCCCTCCACGCCAAGCTTGAACAGCATCGCCAACGGTGATGGGGATGGGAGTTATAATGTTAGTTGGTCCAGCGTGGCCAACGCCACTGGCTATAACTTGCAGGAGCAGCAAGACAGCAGCTCTTGGAGCCCGGTATACAACGGAAGCGGCACCAGCCTGAATATCAACGGCCGTGGCCCAGGCGAGTATTGTTATCGCGTGTTGGCATCTAATTCCGCAGGCGGCAGCGCCTGGAGCAATATACAGTGCACTACTGTCACATCAACTCCTACAGTGCAATTCACGCAGAGTGCCTACAGCGTCGACGAAGCCGCCGGCAGCGTGGAGATCACGGTTTCTCTCAACCAGGTTTCCGCGAAAGAAGTAACGGTAGCAGTCGAGACGAGCAACGGTAGCGCCAAATCCGGCGACGACTATGAATATACAAGCGAAACGTTGACGATTGCGCCAGGGGACACAGAGCAGACTTTCAGTGTGGTCATCTTTGAAGATACGGCCGTTGAGCCGGACGAAACCGTGCAGCTTACACTCAGCGAGCCGTCCAACGCCGATCTGGGGCTTCCCAATACGGCAACGCTGACGATTCAGGACAATGATGCGCAACCATGTTATAAGCTAACCCTTGAGCACGTAGGAACGGGCAGCGACCCGGCAGCCCAACTCACAAATTCGCCTGGGTGTCCTAAAGGTCAATATACGGCTGGCGAAACAATCAATCTTGTTGCAGCGCCTGATCCTGGTTGGTTTGTGAGCGCCTGGAGCAACAGCAACAATGATTTGAGCACGGATCATTTCAATGCCGTCACCATGCCCGCTCAAAATCACACCGTCGTTGTGTATTACAACTTCGTCGCTACCGATTTTAATTTCATACCTACGGTCCTGAATGGATAAGGGTTTGAGGCGCGAATGAGGATTGCTTCGGGCAAAGCGTGATAGTGCAAGCGCGACTACTGCTGATGGTTCCCTTTCTGTTTGCGCCTCATCATGAAAAGAAAGGTCAACAACAGGGCGGCAACAAAGAATACAGTTTGACCGCTCGCTAAACCATCAGGCTGGGAAACGGAAGTGGCCTGCAAGATAACGGCCGTGGGGCCGCTGATCATAATGGAGCCATCCTCCACCTCACTGAAGTCTCCCTTGAGACTCATGTTGATGATATCCGCGCCATTATCAGCGCAAGCCTGAACGGCAACGGACAAATTTGACTTCAACCTCGCGCTTTCCTACCTTTTATAATGGTTGGACCATGCAATCACAAGATTCTGTAGTCCAGGGATCTTATCAGCGTTAATCCGCTCTCGTCCGCGTCCCACTTCAAAGGAGGTACAGGAATAACATCACTGAATAAACATGACAACTGTCACTTCCTCACGAGGGATCCTGTCCTTATTATATTAAGTAGGGGTAAAAAGTTCTGTTTGTCTTCCTGGCAATGCTGGGAGAGAGGTGAGTCATGACGCAGACGACAGATGGCAGCTACAATAGCAGTTTCGACGAATTGAGGGTATTTGCAAGGACGGTTGGTTTGCTGGCGGTGTTGACGGCCATTCTATATTTACGGGCCATCGCCAGTGGCGGGTTTCTATATCGTGGAGACAACGCAACCATCCCTGTCACGACGATATTATTTGTACTGATGCTTATGGCCACGGCGGGATTGGTCTTAACGTGGCGCTGGGAATGCCTTGGTGGCATTGTGGCCATTATCGGTTCCATGGCTGTGGCGGTGATAGTCTACAGCACGTTCGCCGAAAACCGGCTTCTGGCGACACTTGTCTACAGTTCCCCCTTCCTCGTCTCGGGCAGCCTCTGTATGCTTGACTGGTGGAAACATCGTTAGCGGTTGACAATTCCTCCTTGGTCATGTACACTCGGCTTTGTAAGTAAAGTATACTTACAAAGCGAGCTGTGTATGAAGAAGGCCACACGCCAACACACAAGAGCGCACAATAAACAATTGGTCCTGAGAACGATTTTCCAACAGGAAGCCATCAGCCGCGCAGATATCGCCCGCAGCACGCACCTAACCCGCACAACCGTATCTCATATCGTCGCCGAACTTATCACCGAAGGTTTGATTGAGGAATCGGGACGAGGTCCCTCCGAAGGTGGGAAACCGCCGGTGCTGTTGGAGATTGTGCCTGATTCAAGGAATTTAATCGGCATCGACCTGGCTAACAGCGCCTTTCATGGCGGCGTCTTCGATTTACGCGGCAATCTCATCCAGCGGGTCGACCTGCCCGTGCACGATCGAAATGGCCCCCAGGCATTAGCGCTTGTCAGCCAATTGAGCGACTCCTTGCTGGACGCTTGCAACGGCCCGGTATTGGGGATCGGCATTGGTACGCCTGGGTTGGTCAACGCGCGTGATGGCATTGTGCGCCGCGCAGTCAACCTGGATTGGCGCGATTTGCCGATGCGCAGTTTGTTGGAAGCGCGTTACGATCTGCCTGTTTATGTCAGCAACGACAGCCACGCCGCAGCGCTGGGCGAATATGCCTTTGGACAAAAGCGCGAAATCGCCAACTTGATCGTGATCAAAGTGGGAAGGGGCACAAGCGCGGGCATCGTCTTGAACGGCCGTCTGCACTACGGTGACGGTTCCGGCGCCGGCGAAATTGGTCACGTGCGCGTAGTTGAAGAGGGGGCCCCCTGTTTATGCGGGCAGACAGGCTGTCTGGAAACGGTGGCCAGTTCGCGCGCCATTATCAAAAAGGCCAGGCAACTGCTTCAGAATAAGCACAGCTCAACTTTGCAACAGCTTGTCACTTCACCAGAGGAGATCACAACAGATATCGTTTTGCAGGCGTTTGAAGCGGGCGATGAAGCGATCAGGCAGATGATAGTCGAAGCCGGCCGCTACCTGGGCATCGCCACGGCCTATATGGTTGGCGTGCTTAACGTCCAGCACATCTTCATTGCAGGCAGTCTGGCTCGTTTCGGCGAGACGCTATTGGACGCCGTGCGCTATGAAATGCAAGAGCGCGCCATGTTTATTCTGGCCCAAGACACACATATAAAATGCAGTCATCTAGGACAGGATATCGTTATGCTGGGAGCGGCGTCCCATTTGCTTACGAATGAATTAGGCTCTGTATGATTGCAATAGAAAGAGCTGAAAAGCATGCAAGCTCCCTGTCGTCTTGTTACAATCATTGCCAGTATAGAAAGGAGGTAAGTGATATCGATCCCAAAGTTAGTTAAAAAAACACCCATTTCAGCAGTGAACAACTGTATTGATAGGCAATAGCAAATTAAGAAAAAAGGAGAAGAAAAACGATGTTTAAGAAAGCATTTATTGTGTTGACGGCCCTGTTAGTTTTAGCCTTGATGCTGGTCGCCTGTGGTGGTGGTGCAACGGAAGAACCGAGCACATCTGAAGATGACACCAGCGTTTCTTCCGAAGAGACAACGGCCGAAGAAGAGACAACGGCCGAAGAAGAGGCAGCGCCCGCTGAAGAGGAAGCGCCAGCCGAGGAAGCAGCGCCATCTGGCGAAAAAGTAACCTTGACCATTGAAAGCTGGCGCAATGATGACCTGACTATCTGGCAGGATCTGATTATCCCTGCCTTCAATGCGGAACACCCCGACATTGAAGTCATCTTTTCGCCTACCGCCCCAGCAGAGTACAATGGCGCTCTGAACACGCGCCTGGAAGGTGGCGCGGCCGGCGATCTCATTACCTGCCGCCCCTTTGACGCCTCTCTGGCTCTATTCGACGCGGGCCATCTCGCATCTCTAAACGACCTGGAAGGCATGGCCAACTTTGGTTCAGTCG
>JAACFF010000305.1 GCA_009937635.1 Chloroflexota bacterium | reverse complement strand
CCGCCCACAGCGTCTGCAGCTTGGTGAAGTAGTCGCCCCATGGTTGGGCCCACAGTTCGATGGTCACATCGGGGTTGGCGGCCATGTAGGCATCCGCCACTTTCTGGTGTGTTTCTATTTCTTCAGGGCTGCCCCACATGCCCCACGTTAGCGTGGTAGGACCTTCTTCCTGTTGCGGTACTTCTGTTGGTTCTGGGGCCGCTTCTTCAGGCTCTGCGGCTGGTTCTTCTGTAGCAGCTGGAACAGGTTCAGCCTCTGCTTCTTCGGCTGGTTCTGGTGCAGTATCACCACCACCACAACTGACCAGCAACAGCGCCAAAATGAGCAAAAAAGACAATAACGTAAATCTGTTTTTCTTTGACATAATTCTCCTCTCCATGCTTCTCATATTCTTCAATCACTAATTTGACAGATACAGAAACCTTTTACCCTTGTAGCCACCTCCTTGTATATTCTAGGTAAGAGAAACCCGATTTTTAGGAAATTTCAGCACATCTCTTACGTCGGGCCCCCACCGGCCCGAATGACGAATTCGTCATTGTCGGCTGTGGCAAGTTTCTCCGGTTTTGCAGCCAGTAACTCATCAAATAACGGTAACTGGCCACTGGTTACGGCATTTTCCGCGTACAGGTACATAGCGGCCGACCAGGCTTGTTGCCCGAATCCCATTGGATGGCCGCTGTCGCCATGCAGCCACTCGTTGAATTCCCAATCCTGATCGATACCGTGTTTGTTTGCTTCAGCCAACGAAACAAGCAATCGTTCTGCTTCATGCTGCCAGCCATGTCGCACCAGCGCCGAGACATGAAAACCACCCACCATCGGCCAGATGCCACCATTGTGATATTGGTGAGGCAGATTCAGATTACGGCTGCGATAATACTCGCGCCAATCTCTCTCCCCAGGGTAAATGGGGGGGTGAATGGCTTTTGTCGGGAATGGTTCGGCAATGCCTACCTGGTACATGTAGCGCAGGATGTGTTCCCGGCGGTGGCTGTCGGCCACACCGGTGAGAACGGCCAGACAATTGCCTAAACTATCGCACCAGTCGCCATATTCGCGAAAAGCGACCCAGGGAAGATAGTAAGGGCGGCTGGAAATGGTGCCGATGTTATGATAAAGCATAAACCATTCAAGGCGTATCGCCTTTAATTTATCCAACTGCTCGGCGAAATGTTCCGCTACCCAGCAGCGGTCGATCCACATGAGCAGGTTGATGCGTTCGTGAATCCCGGCTGCATCGACCAACAGTTTGTGAAAGGGCATAGTTGGCGAGAGCTGCTTGTGCAGCTGTTGGTGGGCCAAAGCAGCCGCATAGTACAAGACATTGTCATAAAGAATATTGTAACGTACGGCAACCAGGTCCATCCAGTTACCGGCTTCTGGCGTTTCCAGCAGGCCGCACTCGTTCATATCCTGGTATTCCAACCAGGAAAGCGCTTTGTCGATGCTGGGCCAAAACTGGCCCAGAAAGTCGATATCCCTTGTTGACTGCCAGTAGAGGAAATGGGCAAGGATGTACCAGAGATTGGCGTCGAGCGCCCCCGCGTTTTCCGTGCTAATGTAGCCGTTATCTGGATTTACGTTGAGCGGCACCAGGCCGTTGGGCGACTGGTACCGGCCCAGTGTGAATAAACTCGCTTTGGTTACGTCGAGCAGCTCTGTGTCACCAGTAGCGGTCGCCCCCAGAGCGGTCACCGCAGCATCTCTGGCCCAAACTTGCGGATAACCGGCAGCCAGACCCGACGCTCTAAAACCTTGTGATGTGGCGCAACGCTGTAAAATATTTGTTGCCTGTTTGTGGGCCTCTTGCAGCAATCGGACTTTGTTCATTGACCAGTACCTATTTCTCTACAAGCCCGGATCCAAAATTTTGCTACTTATGGTAGCACTTAAACAGGTCGCAGTCACGAAATCTATCAAGTGCTGGAGGGCAGGCTCAAATTTAGTTGACCACCTAAGTTTGGGGATTTTAGCAAGGGCTTGATAAGCTGCATAATCAAAACCCCACGGTTTGAGAAATAAATCACAATATTGACATGAAAATGGTGCTATGCTATATTGTTTTTCGTGCACACGTGTGCATAAAGAGGGAAGTTCAATCACTCATCCTACTGGCGAGGCAAGCAGATTGGCTGTCACGATAAAAGACGTAGCTAAAGAAGCAGGCGTTTCTCACACAACGGTTTCTCGCGCTCTCAGGGATCATCCGGCAATTTCGATTAAAACGACCAATCGCATCAGAAAAATCGCTGACGAATTGGGCTATGTGCCAAATACTGTCGCCCGTGGATTGAAGACGAGCCGGTCGGGTGTGCTTGGGGTTATTGTGCGGCGAATCGTTGATCCCTATTTTATTGAGGTATTGCATGGTATCGAGGATGTGCTGCAGGCGGAGGGGTATAGCTTGTTTCTGGCGGCTTCGAATAAAGATCTGGAGCGTGAAAAAAAGATCATCCGCACGATGAGCGAACACCGGGTGGATGGTGTCATTATTTGCTCTACGCAAGTTAGCCAAGGACACCAGCGGCAGCTAAATAAATTGGGTGTGCCGAGTGTGTTGATCAATAACCAGGCGCTTGATGATGTACCGGCTCCGTCCGTTTTTCATGATGATGCCAATGGCAGCCGCTTATCGACAATGCATCTGATTGAACTCGGCCATTCTAAGATTTGTTACCTAGGCAATGACCGGGCAGGGAAAACCAATGAAGATCGCTTATGCGGTTACAAAAAGGCACTTCAAGATAATGATCTGCCTATCAGGCCGGCATACATCATTAAAGGCGAAAACGGCCTAGCGGAAGGTGGTGCAATGGCCGCCAAGCAGGTTTTGTTACTCCCTGACAGACCAACAGCGATCATCTGTTATAACGACATGATGGCAATAGGCGTCATCCGTACCTTGACTCAGGCAGGTTTACGAATTCCTGAAGATTGTTCTATCGTGGGATTCGACAATATTGAATTGAGCGCCTTTACCCAACCGCCGTTGACTACCTTTGACCAGCCCAAATATGAAATTGGTCGTGTGGCCGCACAGATGATGTTAATCGTTCTCGAAGCCAATGCTGTAAAAGCACCTTGTGCAGAAGTGAAAGTACTCCGCGGGGAGCTCAAAATTCGCTCTTCAACCGCACCTCCGGTAAGCAAACCGATTATAAGGTGAGTTAAGAAACTCTTAGGCAAGGATATGAGTAAGAAATACGATGTGATCACAATGGGACGGTCTTCGATAGATCTGTACGCCAATGATGTTGGCGCTCCTTTTGTTGAAATCAAAAGCTTTGCTGCTTATGTGGGTGGCTCTCCAACTAATATCGCCGTTGGTACTCGCAGACTGGGGCTAGAGGTTGCGTTGTTGACGGCCGTTGGCGACGATCCGGTGGGGGATTTCCTGCTCAAGTTCCTGGATGATGAAGGCGTTGATACAACATATATCCCCTGCAAGCCTGGTCATCGAACTAGTGCGGTTATCTTGGGCATAGAACCGCCTGACAAGTTTCCCCTGGTTTACTACCGGGACAACTGCGCCGATATCGAGCTCACCATTGATGATGTTCTGGCAGCGCCCATCGCCGAAAGCAAAATGTTTGAAGTTTCCGGCACAGCTTTGAGCAAAGAACCCAGCCGCAGCGCTTCCTTCTTTGCTGCTGAGCAGGCGAAAGCGGCCGGTACTAAAGTCGCGTTAGATATCGATTTTCGCGCGGATCAATGGCATGATCCGCGCGCTTTCGGCGTTGTCACCCGCGCACTCCTGCCTATGGTCGATGTGGCCATTGGCACGGAAGAGGAGATTAACGCCGCCATGTTGCGAGACCCCAGCCAGATCAAGATTGCCGATTCTCAAATCTCTGCTCCGGAGATTCACGGCGATGTCGAAGCGAATATTCAGGCGCTTCTCGCGTTGGGGCCTGAGGCTCTCGTAGTTAAACGGGGTGCCAAAGGGGCAACCATTTACCAAGATAACGGTACAGTCATGGATGTTCCGGGCTTCCCAGTAGATATTTACAATGTGTTAGGGGCTGGCGATGCTTTTGCTAGTGGTTTTTTGTACGGCTATGTCAAAGGTTGGGATTGGTACAAAGCAGCACGTATGGGCAATGCCTGTGGCGCTATTGTGGTTACCCGGCACGGATGCGCCAATTTTATGGGCTACGAAGATGAAGTTTTAGCATTTATCGAAAAACGAGGAGGATTCTAACTATTTACGATAGATATCGACAATTATCGTAAATCCGAATTGAAGTAACTATGTCAACATTACGCATAACGATGGCCCAAGCCATCATCAGATTTCTAAAGAACCAATATGTGGAGCGCGATGGGATAGAGCACCAGTTTTTTGCGGGGTGTTTTGGCATATTTGGGCATGGCAATGTGGCCGGGATAGGACAGGCATTACAGCAAACACCAGATTTCAAATATTTCCAGACTCGAAATGAACAGGCGATGGTACATACGGCCGCAGCCTTCGCCAAGATGAAAAACAGGCTCAGTACCTTTGTCTGCACCACTTCAATTGGTCCAGGGGCAACCAATATGATCACTGGGGCGGCCGGGGCGACCATAAACCGATTGCCGGTTCTGCTCTTGCCAGGTGATATCTTTGCGCAACGAAAAGTCGCTCCCGTGTTGCAACAGTTAGAGGTTCCCTTTTCACAAGATTTTTCGGCGAATGATTGTTTCAAACCCGTTTCACGTTATTGGGATCGTATCAACCGACCGGAGCAGGTAATAAGCGCTTTGCCCGAAGCGATGCGCGTACTCACATCCCCAGCTGACACAGGCAGTGTGACCCTGGCATTACCCCAAGATGTCCAGGCTGAAGCATTTGACTATCCTGAGGCTTTATTCGCAAAACGTGTATGGACCATACCGAGACCACTTCCAGATCAGGGTTTACTGGAACGGGCGGCCACACAAATTCGGGCCAGCACAAGCCCGATCATTGTTGCCGGTGGAGGGGTCATTTACAGTGAGGCGTCTGCCGCCTTGGCCGAACTCGCAGACCAAACTGGAATTCCGGTCGGTGAGACACAAGCTGGAAAAGGCTCCTTGCGGTATGACAGTCCCCTAAATCTGGGGGCCATCGGGGTGACAGGGACATTTGGGGCCAACATCATGGCTCGAGAAGCGGATCTGGTTATTGGTATTGGCACGCGCTATAGTGATTTTACTACAGCATCCAAAACCGCATTTCAAAATCCAAACGTAAGATTCATCAATATCAATATAGCCGATTTTGACGCCCACAAACACAGTGGTTTACCTTTGACAGGTGATGCCCGTGCCACGCTGCAAGCATTGACGAAGTTGTTAGAGGGTTGGTCAGTATCCGTTGAATATCGGGCACGCTCAAGGCAGTTCAACCTGGATTGGGATGCCGAAGTAGAGCGTATTTACAACCTGGGGCATGAACCTTTGCCCAGCCAGGGGGAAGTTATTGGTACCGTCAATTCTTTCTCTGACGAGAAGGATGTGCTCTTATGTGCCGCCGGCTCAGCCCCGGGAGATTTACATAAGCTGTGGCGAACACAAGATCCCAAAGGATACCATCTGGAATACGGCTACTCCTGTATGGGGTATGAAATTGCCGGCGGGCTAGGGGCAAAGATGGCTTCACCAGACAGGGAGATCTATGTCATTGTCGGAGATGGTTCCTACTTAATGATGGCCCAGGAAATTGTGACCTCGATCCAGGAGGATATCAAACTCATCATCATTCTTATTGATAATCATGGATTTGGCAGCATTGGTGCCCTATCGCGATCTATTGGCAGCGAAGGTTTTGGGACGCGTTATTTGTACCGGGATGAGGCGAATGACCAAATTCCTGATGATAGCGTCCCCTTTAGTGATGCGGTCGAGTCATATCTACCTCTCGATTTGGCCAAAAATGCAGAAAGCCTTGGAGCCACCGTCTTACGAGCTTCTTCTATCGAGGATTTAAAGAACGCATTGGAAGCGGCAAAAGAACAGCCGTGTACAACCGTCATATATGTTGAAACAGACCGCTATGCTGGCGTTCCAGGTTATGAATCGTGGTGGGATGTACCTATCGCCGAAGTATCAGAAGTTGAATCGGTGCGCCAAGCCTATGCCGACTATTCTGAAGCGAAGAAGCGAGAAAGATATTACTTAAAGTAAGGAGAGAGGAAGTGACCTTACATATCGGACTCATCGGCGCGGGCCGAATGGGAGCAACTTTAGGCCATCATCTGGCTTATTCGGTAGAAATGGCTACGTTTACAGCTATTGCAGATCCCCAAGAAGAAGCAGCCCGTACACTGGCGGCAAAATGCCAGGTGCCTGATATTTATACGGATTACAATCAGATGTTGGCTCGCGAGGATATAGATGCAGTGGCCGTTGTTACACCGACCAACACCCATGTAGAGGTAATTAAAGCGGCTGCGGCTGCGGGAAAACACATCTTTACTGAAAAACCGCTCGCTCTTTCCGTGGCCGACTGTGATGAAGCGATAGCCGCAGTGGAAGCGGCTGGCGTCAAAATGATGGTCGGCTTCATGCGCCGGTTTGACCCTTCCTACGTTATGGCCAAGCAAAAGATTGATGAAGGAGCGATAGGTGAACCGGTGATGTTCAAGGCAGTCGGCCGTGATCCCTGGCGCACAAGTCTTGAATTTGCCAAGCGTGAAAACAGCGGCGGTCTCATCGCCGATATGGGTATCCATGATTTTGATCTGGCGCGCTGGTTGATGGGCAGCGAAGTGAGCCGTGTATCTAGCGAGGGAGGCTGCCTAGTTTTCCCAGAACTGGCCGAGGTGGGTGATATAGACAACGCGGTCGTCAATCTTAGATTTGAAAATGGGTCAATAGGCAATGTCGACGTCAGTCGTAATGCCATCTATGGCTATGACATCCGCACAGAGATTATTGGTTCCGAAGGGTCACTAATGATTGGTTCGCTGCAAAAAACGCAGCTGCTTGTTCTGACGAAAAACAATGTGGCCCATGACAGTATCTCCGGTTTTGGGGATCGTTTTGGCGAGGCTTTTGCCATGGAGATGCGCGCGTTTGTGGAAGCTCTTGAAGAGCAGCGAGACACGGCTGTCACTGCAGAAGATGCCCGAGCTGCTACGGCCATAGCCGTGGCAGCAACTCGTTCGCTGGATGAAGGGCGTACGGTTTACCTGAGCGAGGTTTCATAGTATTGTGTTAAAGAAGCGTCTGTGATTTCCCAGGAAACTTTAACATTAATTTTTCAGTGTTAGACAAAACGAAGTTTCCGGGGAAATTGTGATGCGCTCAGGAACGATTGGTTATGAAAAGGAGGTGCAGAACGGGAAAACAATAATTGCAACAAAAGACCAAGTGTAAGTTTTTGACCATTTCCATTTCAATTTTTCTTAGGAGGTAGAATATGTCCCGATTGATGAAGTTTTTTATCCTGTTGCTGATTGTTACTTTAGCGCTGGCCGCCTGTGGAGGTGGCGATGAAGCCGCTCCAGAGGCGCCCGCGGCAGAGGAACCGGCGGCCGAAGAACCAGCGGCCGAGGAGCCCGCAGAAGAAGAGCCGGCGG
>JAACFF010000304.1 GCA_009937635.1 Chloroflexota bacterium | reverse complement strand
CCATATCCTCAGTGGACATGTTGTACATGGCGTATGCGTCTGAATATCGCCAAGCGACGAATGTTCGGATCTGTTCCTCGGTGAGGGGCATGACGGTAAGTTTCATCACGCTTTATCAGCGAAAAGATCGCGCTTGCTGAAGGGTGCTGTCACAAAGCGACCGGCCATTTTGGCCCGCGGCATGTAGTTGAAACGAGCGCCATGTTTTTCGTTGGCCAAGATACGCCGGACAAGCCAGGCAGAGACATTGTCCACGCTATCGGCGATAATATTGAAGATGCGCTTATTCTTCTCCAGCGCGGCTGGATCATCTTTGAAACGATCCAGGATCAGATCGGTCATGACCATGCCTGGCGAAAGCGACCCAACCAGGATGTCGCTGCCCTTGGCCTCTTCCACCATAGCCTTGGTCAAGTAGCGAACGGCCGCTTTTGAGGTTCCATAGAGGCTCATCCCGTGGCGGATGTGGCCACCTGAGCCAAAACCTTCCATATTGTAGATCTGGCCTTGCCCTTGCTGAAGCATACCGCGCATGGCCACCTGTGAGCCATACGTCAAGCCTAGGATATTGGTCTCAATCACTGCTTTGACTTCGCCCGCGGGTATGTCCCAGAAGGGTTCGGTATCGTGCCCCAACCCTGCGTTGTTGATCCAGATATCTACGGTACCCAGTTTCTGCGCGGCAAACTGCCATAAAGCCTCGACCTGTGCGGGATCAGAAACCGCGGCGGCAAAGCCGAACAGCAAATCAGACCGATAGCTTGCGGCCAATTGCTTGTATGCTTGGTCGACGCTTTTTTGGGAACGGCCGTTAATGATCACACGGCAGTCCCTGGCCAAAAAAGCTTCGGCCAATCCGAAGCCAATACCTCGGGTACTACCGGTGATGACAATGTTTTTCATAGAACCTCCAAAATGTCCTTAATCCGTCGCCGTGGCCACGAAATCCAATTCCAAAATAACCTCTTCGGCAACGGCCGCTACATTAGTGGCGTCGGGCACAAAGAGCTCGAAGTCGCCGCGGTTGATGGTTGTTCTGGCTTTGCCCTCTATGCGTGATTCAGAGAGAGGAACGGCCGTCACCTCGAATGTCGCCGGTTGTGTATAAGCGGTGATGGTCAGATCGCCCTCTATTTGGAAGGTCAGCGGTTCACCAATCTGACTGTTCTCAGGCAGCCCTTTGACGGCCGTGGGCGTGAAGGTCACAAATTCGTAGATTCTGGTCAAAAGAACCTGGTTTTGAATCGCCCGGTTGCGGTAGCCGTTGTCGGTTTCCAAAGTGCGAGCGTTCACCTGAATGGGGCCGGCAGCGGCGGTTGAGAGATCGGCGAAGTCGACGCCTAGCTGGCCGGTTACTTTGCCGGTCTGGCCAAAGACGGTCTTTTCATCTCCCCAAAAGATTTCGTCTATGAGGAAACGAGCTTGGGATTCGTCAGGGATGATCTCGAAAATTGTGCTGCTCTCACTGAACGGAAGGGGCGTCGAGGGCTCAGCGGCGGATCCGGCAGACGACGCGTTCCTTGCCTCTCCGGATGGCGAGCAGCCTGCTAAAGAGAGAAGCGCCATCAAAAGCAGGGCATACCCTTTTCTACTTATCGCTTTTCGATGCTCTATTGGGAGGGGATTTTCGTTCATTGTGTGCGTATTGTACGAATATGATCGGCGACGACGTAGGGATCGGCCTGGCAAGCGAAAAGGCCTAGATGTTCCAACCCGCCAAATTCCTGGGTAAAGGGCAGAAACTCAAAATAGAGACCGGCTCCCGGGCCGTTATGGCAGGTGATGTTATAAGCTATTTCACGGCCGATTGCAGGCATTGCAACTCTGATAGCGCGAATGGCATCGCGCCACGCTCGGGCGATATCAGACAATGCTTCATAAGGCAAGTCGTGTAGATAGCGCAGGGATGTGTCCTTGAGAAGAAGCATCATTTCGTATGGGCGGCGGATGAAATAGGGAACGAGCAAGACGGCCGTGCCGTAATCGCGAACCAGTAACTCAGATGGGTTCTGCCGCAATAAATAGGCGGAGAAACGCTCCCCTTTCTGCTGAAGAAAACGCTGGTTATCCAGAAAGCGGTTGGGAATTAAAGCAGTGAGTATGATTTGCTGGTGTCCATGCGCCAAGGAGCTGCCCACCAGACGGCCGTAGTTCTTGGTGATCAGCACCTGCTCTCCGGTTTCGACCAGCTTCTTTTCCAATGCTGCCAGCCGCTGCATAACCACGGTCCCATCTGTTACGGGCATATTGTGCCAATCCTTATCGTGCAGTGAAGAGGTCCATTGTAAAAAATGGAGCCCTCGCGTTGCGCAGCCCCTTTGATTTTCTAGCTCATGGCTGTCAAATGGGTAGACTACGGGGAAAAGATTCTTGTTGATAAATGTGAATCCTTCGCTTAGTTCGGCGACGTCGATCACGCCTGTGGTTTCACCTTGACAGATGGGACAGTGGCCTGCGGCGGGAGGATCGGCCGTTTCCAGCGGGCGGTTATCATGGGGGCGATAGCCACGACGCGAGACGTAAAGGATGCGATCCCCGTTTCTGGGGTCGAATTGGCAAGTGCCATCCGGCAGAGATCGCTTCAGGTCCATGTCCTGGCGAAAAAGCCTCTCCAAATCCGCCAACGACAGATTTGAGATAGCTTCTGCCTCAAGCAGTGCGGCGAGCATTTGGCGGTTTATTTTTTCCATTCTCAGGTCATCCTAGACATCAGACGCGCGCCCCGTCTGATTTACCCTGTGTTTTGCTGGGCGGTTGATCATCATAACCCAGCAGGGTGTCACCGGCAAACTGTACATCTATTACTGTCACTAAATGCATAGCATTTAACAAATTGAAAAAGGATTCCATGCGGGTTGGAAAAAGCTGCCACTAAACCGGTTTCGTTGGCTGATGGCGATGCGCTTAAGCTGCAGGTATTCGTCGATCGCTCCATCCTGGAACTCCTCGTCAACGAGCACCTCTGCCTCGCATGCCTGGTTTATCCCACATGAGATGACGGTGAAGGCGTGCGTTCATTTTCTCGCAGAGGTAACATAACCGTGACAGATCTGCATATCTGGCAAATGGACGCTTTGTGGCCGATAAGTGATAGGAAGGACAAATAGTTGTATGCTCGAGAAAGAGGGGGTCTGATGTTAATAGGTGGTATTGAAGCAGGTGGTACGAAATTTGTATGTTCGATTGGCAATGGCCCAGATGATTTACATGCTGAGGTAAGGTTTCCAACGACGACGCCTGCCGAAACGCTGGGCAAAGCCATCGCTTATTTCCATGAGCGGGTGGTCAAGTATGGGCCCTTGGCAGCTATCGGTGTGGCTTCTTTTGGACCTGTTGATCCCGATTCTGATTCGCCCAGTTATGGTTTTATAACCTCGACGCCAAAGCCCGGATGGGCCAATACGAATATCGTCGGCGCGCTACGGGCTGAGTTCGATGTGCCCATTGGCTTCGACACCGATGTCAACGGGGCTGCGTTAGCTGAAGGGAAATGGGGCGCTGCCCAAGGTTTGGACACTTTCATTTACCTGACCATCGGCACGGGAATTGGCGGTGGAGCGATGGTCAATGGGAGGCTGTTACATGGCCTGATCCACCCCGAAATGGGGCATATTCGTCTCAGCCACAATTGGGAAAGCGACCCATATCCCGGGAACTGCCCCTATCACGGCGATTGCCTGGAGGGTATGGCCGCTGGACCGGCCATCGAAAAACGCTGGGGGGAAAAGGGGCAGGATTTGGACCCCGACCATCCAGCCTGGGAGTTAGAAGCCGGCTACCTGGCTCAGGCTTTGCAAAGCTTCATATGTGTCCTCTCTCCACAACGGATCATCATGGGCGGTGGCGTTATGGAAGTGCCTGGACTGATGGAAAAGATACAGAAGAAGACGCTGATCTATTTGAATAACTACGTCCAGCATCCGTCAATCAGTGACCATATTGACGAGACCATCGTTCGTCCGGCGCTGGGCAATCGGGCCGGGGTGCTGGGGGCCATCGCCCTGGGCATTCAGGCGCTCGATTAAAATGATAGCCCACGAAACGAGGTAGCTTGCCAGTAGATCAACATGGCCGTCATGCCAAAATGCGCACGAGCATATTCGCTTGTCTTTTTCGTTGATTCGCTCCCCAAGGCAATACGGCAGGGGGGCCCTTCCCAAGATGTACTTCAACCAGTCGAATCGCTGATGTTACCGAATTGCCCCCGATCAGGCGCGTAAAAAGGCCATTAGAAATATGTCCAAAACCTTGACAAATACTGTACTAGTAGGTGATACTGTACCTGATTAAATATATATTTATGATAAAAATGGATTCTATAATGATTTACTTTCGCAGTTTGTTTCACATTGCCGGCGAACAAGTCACCATGAAAGAAGTGGATTGTGCAGTCATCTGAAGATTTTTTTGGACTTAATCATTCGAACAAAGGGGCAGAATCTGACCGAATCGTTATCATCGGCGCGGGATTTGATGGTCTTTATACAGCAAAAGCATTACAGGAAATGGGCGTGAAGGATAAGAAACTAAAATGCTTCAAGAATCATCACAACAAAAAGAACTATTAGTCGATCAAGGCACCTTGTTAGAGTGGTACCGCCAGATGGTGCTCATCCGGCGATTTGAACAACGAAGTGCTGAGTTATACCAGCTAGGCAAGATTGGGGGTTTCCTACATCTTTACATCGGGCAAGAGGCGGTCGCTGTTGGCTCAATTGCTGCCCGCCAGGAGGGCGACCACGTCATTACCGCCTATCGCGATCATGGCCACAGCCTGGCTGTGGGCACGGATGCCAAACTAGTGATGGCTGAATTGCTAGGCAAGGAAACTGGCGTGAGCAAGGGACGCGGGGGCTCTATGCATTTGGCCAATGTTGAGCGTCAATATTGGGGTGGCTATGCCATCGTCGGCGGCCACTTACCCCTTGGTGTGGGTATTGCCCTTGCCGAACAATACAAAGGCACAGCTAACGCCGTACTTTGCTACTTTGGCGATGGCGCTTCAAACATTGGCTATTTTCATGAATCAATGAACCTGGCAGGTGTTTGGGACTTGCCTATCGTCTTTATTTTAGAGAACAACCAGTATGGCATGGGCACGTCGACTGTCCGCTCTTCGGCGGCGGCCAGCATGCTAGACCGCGCCCCCGCTTATGGCATGGTGGGTAAAATGGTTGATGGGATGGATGTTCTCGATGTCTATGCGGCGACCAGGGATGCCCTATCAGCCATTCGCGCTGGTGAAGGCCCCCAATTCTTGGAGGTGATCACCTATCGCTTTGAAGGGCATAGCATGGGCGATCCGTTACGCTATCGCTCTAAAGATGAAGTCGCAAAGTGGCGTGAAGAAGATCCCATTGGTGTCCTGGTACGACATATGACCGGTGAATATCAGATTGCCCAGAACCAATTGGACAAGATCGACGAATCTGTAGAAGAAGAAATCGCAGAGGCCGTGCAGTTTGCCGAAGAATCGCCAAAGCCGGCATTAGACACTCTTTTCGACAACATCTATGTGGAGGCTTAAGCAAATGGCCAATATTACCATGCGGCAGGCGATCACCGACGCCTTGCGTGAAGAAATGCACCGTGATGAAAACGTCTTCGTCATGGGCCAAGAAGTGGGTGTATGGGGCGGCACCTACGCGGTTACTAAAGGGTTTTATGATGAATTTGGACCCCGGCGGGTGCGCGATACCCCGATTTCAGAAATGGCAATTGGTGGTGCTGCCACCGGAGCGGCGATGAATGGCTTACGACCGGTGGCCGAGTTCATGACTATGAACTTCGCCTTCCTGGCCCTCGATGCCATCGTCAACCATGCGGCCAAAGTTCACTACATGTTTGGTGGGCAGATAAAGGCCCCGGTCGTTTTCCGGGCACCGGGTGGCGGCGGACGCCAGTTAGGAGCGACGCACAGCCATACCCCGGATGCGCTTTTTGCCCACTTTCCAGGGCTGAAAGTTGTTTCTCCTAGCACGCCCTATGACGCCAAAGGTTTGTTGAAGGCGGCGATTCGTTCAGACGACCCTGTCTTGTTCATTGAACATCATACTCTCTACCAGATTCGAGGTGAAGTTCCAGATGAGGATTATACGGTGCCGATTGGCGTTTCTGATATCAAACGCGAAGGATCAGATGTAACACTTATCGCTTATGCCCAGGGCATGTCGGCCGCTATGGAAGCGGCGGAACGGCTGGCCAGAGAAGGCGTCGAGGCAGAAGTGGTCGATTTACGCTCATTACGGCCGTTGGACATGGGACCGGCTATTAACTCATTCAAGAAAACATTTAAGGCGGTCATTGTCGAAGAAGGGTATCGTTCCTATGGCATCGGCTCAGAAATTGCAGCCCGCCTGCAGGAAGAAGCCTTTGACTTCATGGATGCACCAATTAAGCGAGTCGCCCAACTTGAAGTCCCCTTGCCTTATTCCCAAGAGTTGGAGCAGTCTGCGCTTATTAACGCTGATAGGGTGACAGCTGCTGTCAGAGAGGTGCTTTAATGGCTGAATTTATCGTGATGCCCAAGCTCGGTTTTGATATGCGCGAGGGTGTTCTGAATCGATGGCTAATAAATGTCGGAGAGCCAGTAAAGCGTGGTGAGGTCGTGGCTGAAATTGAATCCGATAAGGCGACCCTGGACCTGGAATCACAGGTCGATGGGATTTTGCTGCATGTGCTTGAAAAAGATGGGACTGTGGTCCCCGTCGGTGCGCACATGGCCATAGTTGGCGATAAAGGCGAGGACATTTCGGGCATGCTGATCACAAATGGCAATGGAGAGGCGGCTGAAATGGCGGCACAGGAGAGGGTTCCTGAAACCACGTCGATTCAAGCACCAATGGATGTGCCCGCAAACGACTCGCCACAGTTCCCGGGCGGCGTAAAGGCGACACCTGTCGCCCGTCGCATCGCCGAGGAACATGGTGTTGATCTGGTAGTGCTCAGCAGCGGTGGTCAAAACGGCCGCATTCGTAAAGCTGATGTCGAAGCTTACGTGGCCACACAAGCGCAAGCGCGAACCCTTGCATCTGCGCCGCAACCTATCGCGGAGATTCCGACTACTGATGACGTGCAAGCGATTGAAACCAGCCGGCTGCGCCAAGCCATCGGCAGGCGGATGACGGAAAGCAAGACGACAGTTCCCCATTTTTACGTCACTTCTGAAATTAATATGGGACCGGCCCTAGCATTAAGGAAAGAAGTTAACCACACATTGAGCCCAGATGAAAAAGTGACGGTCAATGATTTAATTGTTAAAGCGACTGCCCTTGCGCTGCGCGATTTTCCCAACCTTAATGCCTCGTATGGTGGCGATAAGCTGCTGCGCCATAAGGAAATCAACATCGGCACGGCCGTCGCTGTCGAAGGCGGTCTCCTAACCGTCGTGCAGCGCAACACCGATACATCAACTCTTTCTAAGATCGCAGCTGATAACAAAGCGATTATTGGACGAGCGCGAGACGGGCGTGTGAAGCCCGATGATGTGCAAGGGGCAACATTTACGATCAGCAATTTAGGCGCCTTTGACGTCGATCATTTTATTGCCATTATCAACCCGCC
>JAACFF010000303.1 GCA_009937635.1 Chloroflexota bacterium | reverse complement strand
GGTTCCGACACAGCTACCAACGCAGTCGCTTCATATGTGGACGGCATCAAAAAACTAAATCCCAAAGCGATCAACGCCGCCAGAATCCCTGCGCCGATTATCCACTTCCAATTCCGTAACAAGGCCTCAACATACGGCCGTAAATCAATCTCTTCTTCCAAAACTTCCTCCACGCTAGTAAACTGCCCGATCATACAAGAGCGTCAAAAAAAGAGCAACGGCAGTGGAAGCCGTTGCTCTTCTACTTGCCTATAATTACCCTTTACCCCATCGATGGCCCCCCAGAAGAATTGCATTCTTTTAGCACCTCTGGGTAAAGCTTTTGCGCATCGTGCAGCAGCGGTTCCAGCGCCACAGATTTCCAGATCGGCCCTTTAGGTTTCATACGCCCGCTGCCCATGGCCTTCGATAGGCCGATATCTCCAAGGAGAATGTCATGTAACGTATCGGCCGAAAGTTCGATATCTAGCACCGGTTTCACCTTGGCAGTCCCATACAAAATTTGCACCGGCTTTTTCCTGGCATCGATCAAGATGTCGGCCGTCGGATCTGAACACCGAAAGCGGATACTCAGTTTGGACTTCAGCAACGATTCCGCCGCCTTTTTATCTTCTTCCTCGATACGGCTAAAGAGGGTTTCAAAACAGCCATAAAGTTGTTTGTCGCTCGCATAAACAGTCATATTGCTTACTATCTTCCTATTCTTCCTCATCCCCGCCCATCAGGCGTAACTTAATCTGTTCAGCCTGAAACTGCAGCGAGTAATTTAACATATACCAGACGCCTTTCCAGGTATCGAGATCGAGCAAATCTTCTTTGGTGGCCCCTTCAAAACTGCCAACAATCTGTTTGGCAATCTCCGGCGTGATCTTGTCCAGAGTCCCCTTGAAAATCCCAAAGATTGAATCAGGTTTAATTGGCTCAGGCAACCTTTCGTCAAGCATCTCTTTGGTCTGGCCGGCTTGGAACTGCGCCGAGTAAGCGATCATATAGGTAATTCCTTTCCACGTATCCAGATCCATCAAATCTTCTCTCGTCATATCCTGGAACTGTTCCAGGACACTAAGCTGTACATCCGGGGTGTACCTGGAGACATAACTTCGAACGAGCGTTAACATTCGCAATGGAGAGTAGGGAGATTGGCCAACTTCAGGCACCGAACCTCTTAAGGCCTCAAGCAGCGAATCTAAATCGGCCAACAGCCGCCCTATTTGTGTGGATGGCACCGCTTCCTCAACCTCTGATTCTGAGGATTCCATGTCAGGCGCCGTTACCTCATCCTCTGCAGGTTGCGCGGCATCAGCGGGCAACAGCCCAATCGCGCCTGGAAAAGCCAGCAGCCGTTGTGAGCGGAACTTTTTCAAAATGTATTGCACCTGGCCTGTTGTCAAGCCGCTCTGTTCTGCTGCGCTTGCCTGGCTCTCGCCATCATCTATCAGCAACAATGCAGCAGCACGCTTGCCATTGATATCCGGTTTTTCGGCCAGCTTTTCAAGAGCTGCACGTTCTTCCGCCTGCAATAATCCCTTTTTGTCCGCCATGACATTTCTCCTTTCAATCCCATACCAACAGAAAGTCCAGTTATCAACCTGGCCAAAACTTAAATCCCAAGCTTTATGATATCCTGTTAGGTGGCTAATTGTAGCCACTTTCCCCTTTTTTGCGATTAGGGCTAACAACGACTATTGACTTCCATGATGCAGGGTGCTATATTCTAAAATGATGCACCGCGTCATAGCATCGTCTTTTACCTATTTATGTAGCTGGGATTTGATATGTCAGAACAGGAAATCGAAATTGTAGAAAGCGAAGCTTCTGAACAAGGCAACGCGCTCCTAGACAGCCTGCGCCGTGTCTTAATGGCTGGCATTGGGGTAGCTGTGTTGGCCCAAGAAGAGATTGAAGACTTCGTTACAAAACTGGTTGACCGGGGTGAGATTGCCGAAAGTGATGGACGTTCATTAGTCAGCGATGTGCTTGACCGGCGCAGGAAAGAAATCCAGGAAGGAACTAAGAAAGCCAGCGATAACGTAGACCGGCGTGTTGAGGGGGTGCTCGGACGGCTGAATGTGCCCACGAGATCTGAAATCAACAGCCTGAGTGAACAAATTAGCGAACTGAGCAAGAAGGTTGACCAACTTAGAGAACTTGACGAATAAAGCCTTCGCAATAGGATAATCCAAGGGGGAGAGACGTAGGTTCTCTCCCCCTTTTTGCATCTGGGTTATTCGTGCTTATAATGTCAATGATCATACAGTGAATCATGGAGGAGCTGGCCGATGTCTGTCATCAAACGATACCCTAACCGTAAACTTTACGACACAGAAGCAAAAAGATACATCACGTTGGACGGTATTGCGAAGTTGATCCGCGAGGGCGAAGAAGTTGTTGTGGTTGATCATACGACGGATGAGGATTTAACGGCCGTAACCCTGACCCAAATCATCTTCGAACAAGAAAAGAAAAGAGGTGGTTTTCTCCCTAAATCCGTTCTAACAGGCCTCGTTCAGGCCGGAGGTGACACGTTGAACACCCTGCGACGTAGCCTCTCAGTTCCTCTGGACCTCTTACATCAAGTCGATAGCGAAATCGAGCGGCGCCTGGGGATCTTGATCAGCAAAGGGGAATTGGCCATGGAAGAAGGGGCAAGCCTGCGTGAAAAGCTTCTGTCATTTAGCAATCAGCAAGAGAGTGAACTACCCGACGAGCAGGAATTAGAGACCATATTGAGCCGCCATGGTGTGCCTACCCGTGGGGATATTGAGCACCTCAACAGCCAGATCGAGGCTTTGACAAAACAATTAGACAATGTCCTTGAGGAGAAGCAACAGAGCGCTCCTGAAAAAGCAACGCCGCCAGTCCACGAGAGTGACCCTGATCAGGTATGAAATCCATTGGGAGGGAGAAAGCGTCGTGAGAATTGAAGGGTCACATACATTTAACGCGCCGCGAGTTCGTGTCTGGTCAATCTTGCAAGATCCCGAAACTTTACAACAAGCGTTGCCGGGTTGTGAACAAATAGATCAAATAACCGCCTTCGACTTTGCGGCTATCATGCACATCCACCAGGGCCCATTCAAAGGAAAGTATCGCGGTACAGTCCAATTGTCGAACGTTGAAATGGATGAAGCAAAGGAGATGATCCTTGAAGGCCAGGGGCCGGAGGGCTCACTTTGGGGCAGGGGAACAGTTGCGCTAGATGAAAAAGATGGGCGCACAACAATGCGCTATGAAGGTGATGTGGAGGTCACCGGCCATACAGCTTCCACGTCTCCCCGCTTGCTGGAGACCACGGCCAATTCCTTGATCCGCCAATTCTTCGAGGCTATCGATCGGCAGATCCAAATTCAAACGGGAATACATACAACGAATGGAATTGAATCACTCCCGCGCTCCCGTGGTCCGGGTACAATTGATTTGCAGGACCTGGTTGCCGAGGATAAGCAAGCTCGACGCACAACGATCTTTGTTCTGGTTTTAATCGTGGTCTTGCTGGCTAAATGGGGGGTCCGTATTTTTGACCGGCGTGTGATAAGCATTATTCACGAGAGGAATAATGACACTGTTTCTCTTGACGTAGCATGACGCCTGTGGCCTGCGTCATCTACTCGTATCGCTTAACCTCGGCCACAAGTCGCTCCGGGTGGCCTTCAAATTGCTCGCGATCGATCTCCTTGCTGGTCAGCTTGAGCAGAACATCATTTAGGACCTGGTTTACTGGCGTTTTAACCCCAACGGCCGTCCCCGCCTCAGCAACAGCGCCATTGTGATAGATGACTTCACTCATGCCCCGGCCAGAGGTCAAATCGATGTAGAACGAGGGCATCTTTTCGCCACGCCCCTTGGACACAAGCTTGGTAAGAACCGGTTTTAGCAAAAACCGGGGCGCCCACCTGATAGCCGTCGCCAAACTCCTGGGCGACGGGCCAGGCAGATCTACCACCTGGAGTTGTTTCTTGGCCATAACAGCCAGCGTTTCCCGCAACATTCGCGCTTCCAGATCATAAGTGTCGTTATTGCCGTAAATATCACCCGGGGGCATTTTGAGAATAGCCGAAGTGGCATTGCCAATCATATTCAACAACGCCTTTGACCACTTCATCGACTCATAATCATCTATGCCGGTAGCGGGTATGCCGGCTTCCTGAAATAAGGCTACCCAGGTTTCGATATCTTGCCCTCGCAGCGTAGGGGCTAAGCCCAGACCGCGATCGCTTCTTTCGATAACCAGCACATTGCCACTTTCTTTACTGACGGGTGTTGTTAGCGATCCCGCTACAATGCGCTTGGCGCCGAATTTGTCAATAAACGGCCTTTCAATGCCGATGCCGTTCTGTACCGTAATGATAGTCGCCGAATCAGGAGCTGAACGGGACAATTGTTCCAGAGCTGCCGGTAAATCATAGGATTTCAAGCCCATGAGTATCAAATCGTAGCGCTGCTCAAATGCCAAAGTCTCGTCAAGAGAAGAGACGGCCGTAGGTTTGACCTCAACCATCTGCCCCCCTTCACTGACCTGAATGCCATCCCTATTTATGGCATCTGCCATCTCTTGCCGGTCCAGCATCACAACCTGGTGCCCGCTCTGTAGCAGGCGAGATCCCAAGTATCCTCCGATTGCCCCTGCGCCATAAACCAAAATATTCATAAACCCTTACCGAGATAATAGAAAATATCAAGTTGAAGGTTTCCAACTTTTCTATCTAACACCAGGCGAACGAGGTTATTGACCACAGAAGGTTGGCAACTTCTTCAATTATAATGCACTATGTGCCTAGAATGCTGCCGGCAAAATCAGGCCGCCCTCGTACAAAGTCCAAAGCGTTCAAAGCTTTTTTCCCGGCCAGTTGCACCCGTTCCAGCATCAGCCCGCCGTCCCCAGTGATCACCAAGACGCTGCTCTGATCAATATGAACTTCTCCTGGTTGGCCAGCCGGCATCTTTCCCCTTACAGGGTGAGCCTCCACAACCTTTAAGTTTGCTCCATGCCAGGATGAAAAAGCGCCCGGCCAGGGGGTCATCGCCCGAATATGCCTGTCAAGTTCTATACTACTGCGTTGCCAGTCCAATCGCCCTGCCTCTTTTTTGATCATCGGAGCGTAAGTGGAAAGCGCATCATCTTGCGGCTTAGCCTCAATGTGGCCTTGCAATATATTATCCAAATGGTGAGCCAGAGCCTTGGCCCCTAGATTGGCTAGACGATCGTGTAGCGATGCGGCCGTATCGTCACTATGAATCGCCAATGCTTCCTGCACATAAACTGGTCCTGTGTCTAGTCCAACGTCCATTTGCATTAAGCTAATACCCGTTTCCTTGTCGCCAGCCATGAGTGCGTGCTGAATAGGAGATGCTCCGCGCCAGCGAGGTAACAAAGAAGCGTGCACATTGATGCAACCTTGCGCAGGCAGGTTCAATATATGAGACCGTAAAATCTGCCCAAAAGCGGCAACAATGATGACGTCGGGTTGCCAGGCGCGCAAAGGAGCAGCTTCCTCCTCCGACCGCAGCGATTTAGGCTGGTAAAGCGCAATTCCTGCCGCTTCGGCGATCACCTTAACCGGTGACGGCCGTAACTGGCGTCCGCGCCCGGCGGGGCGGTCCGGCTGGGTCACCACGCCAACAACCGTCTGGGTTTCGATTAGTTTCTGTAAGCTGGGCACGGCGAAATCAGGTGTACCCATAAAAACAACTTTGGCCATAGAGGCATTCTAGCACGCGCAAACGGCCGTCTGCAAATACCGGTTTGCCCGCCACCTACCACTTGTCTACAATACATTTTTATTGGCCCATGAATGCGGCCGTTTTGCCGTGATGACCGGATACAGGAGGAACCCCCTATGAAAGTTGGCAAGTCATTTAGCTACGTTTTTGACGACGAACAGTGGATAGGCAAGATTGGTATTGGTGCGGTGCTATCCCTGTTTGTGATGTTCCTGATTCCCATCCCCCTGCTCATAGGCTGGGCTGTGGGCGTCACACGCAACGTGATGGATGATTTGGAGAACCCCATGCCCGCCTGGGAAGATTGGGGCCAGCTTTTTTCTGATGGCCTAAAAGTATTAGCGGCCCAGTTGGTTTATACAGTGCCTTTTTGGATTCTGTTGTGTATAGCCGGTGCGTTTGCCGCGGCAGCCGGCGCAGATAGCGAAGGACTGCAAGCTTTAGGATTTCTTGGCTTTGGCCTCTTGATCAGCGTTGCGCTCCTTTTTTCCATCGCCCTATTCTTCCTCAGCCCCGCTATCATCATTCAGTATGTACGTACCGCAGATTTTGGCGCCTGTTTTCGGTTTGGTGAAGTATTTGCCATCGCTCGTGATAACATCGTCGACATTATCATCACTTTTCTCGCTACCTGGGTGGCCAGCCTCGCCATAGGTCTGATTTCCCTGGTGCCATGTGTGGGATGGATCGCCGGATTGGCCGCATTACCGTATATAAGCGCAGTATCAGGCTACCTTTACGGACAGATAGCCGCTGGTGACGCTGGGAAAAAGATGGAGGCTGCTTGATCTGGCTGGATCGATAGCCCATACTTGATTTAAGAGCTATCCTTGGAAATAATAGAGGCGCGTCATTTTTGACGCGCCTCTCTATTTTCAACAACTTTACGTTGTAGGCTCACGCAATTTATAGCGCTTGATCGGCATCGTCCTCAGGCAGTGTTTCAAGGACAACTGATATTTTTTCCGTGTCTTCTTCCGCTGCCGGTGCCTCTTGCCGTGGGTACGATTTTCTGCCAAACTGTGTCAGAGCAACAGCTCCTAAGCCAATGGAAGTGACCACGATTGCCAGAAGACTCTCTACCCACTCAGCGGACAAGATGCCTAATAATCCAAAACCGAAAGTCAAGATCACCGTACCCAGCGCGGCCTTCATGGCCAGACTCTGTCCTTTCCCCTTGAACAACCGTTGCCCGAGCCAGGTTCCCGCCGCGATCCATCCCACGGCAACGCCTGCCAGCAAGGCTACCAACAGGAGGAACACGATGGGGAACCCGAGGAGTCCGATGCAAATGATCGTTAGCAATGCCGATAGGACGGCGAGCATCGCTGCGATTATGGGTACCGCAAAGGCCGTTAGAAACCCTACCGTTCCACTAGCCACTGGCCTGCTGCGCATCGTCTCCTTCACCTGCTGCAAATGTTCTGGAAAGGCAGAAGCTACAACAAAGGCCAAACCGCCCAGCAATAGGCTGCTAAATACAGCTCGCACGAAATCAATAAAAGCATTTCCCGAGCGCGATTGAGCTGTCAGATCTGGAACTGGTGGAACCGTGGGTGTTTCCGGTAAGTCAGGTAGATCGGGTACAGTAGCGGCCTTTGGAACCACTGGAATCGGCTGCAACCCATTGACAAAACCGGACAAATTCGTTCCCTCGATGTTGGTGCACCGAATACCAGATGATGACGCATCATCGACCTTTCCGTTCAATAGGACGCAATCACCGTGGATCGCTGCATCGCTTCCCATCTTGAGATCGCCGTTAAAAATGACAAGATCGCCATTAATCCTTCCGTCTAACTCTGCATCCCCATTGAAAACGATCACATCTCCGGTGACAATCGCGTCGTCTTTGATCTCCAGATCACCGTCAAAAACGATCACGTCATTGTTAATCGTCTCGCCTTCTTCAATGACGGTATCGAACATTGAATCAGCGAACACTGCACCCGCTGGTGTGGCCATTAAAAGAATTACTACAAAAACAAGTATCAAACGTTTCATCATTCTTCCCCCTAGCGATTAGGTGATACGGTACTTAGCTGCCGGTAGACACCGCCCCAAAGAAAGACGATGCCCATCATTACCAATAGCCAGCCAATTAATGTTGGTTGTTGCATAATCACTTCACCAGCGCTGCTCAAGAGTGCGGCTAGGATCGTTCCCGCCACATGCACTGTGGTCTGAACAGATTGCAAAACGCTTTGCACCAATGACGGCTGGCTGAGAATGGGCCCCAGCTTGTTTATGGCCAGGATGCCAATCAACAGGGGGATCAACCCACTAAGCAAAACCAGCCCATAGATCGTACTGATTGCCCACACACGGGCTTTTCGATTGGGCAGCCTCGCAATCGTGCGTTGCGTAAAACCAGCAGCCGGGCTCAAGGCCGGAGCGTGCCGGAATAACCTGTCGATAGCCAACAAAACTTGCCATTCACGTGTACACTCCGGACACGCGCGCAGGTGAACCTCCAGCTCTTGCTCGCCATTTTCTGCAAGCTCACCATCGAGCGCGTCCATCATCAGTGTAAAAATCTCTTCATGTTCCATGACTCGCTCCGTTCAATCTTCTTCCTCTTCTTATCCTACGGTTTCTGGTTGCAATGTTGGAACCAAACCCTTCTCGATACCAACTTCGGCCAACTGCCGTCGTGCCCGGAAAAGCCGGGATTTGATAGCGCTGACCGTCGTATCCATCATTTCTGCGATCTCCTCGTAGGAGAGTTCATACCAATATCGCAGTATAACTGCTTGCCGGTAGTCAGCTTGTAGCTCGGACAACAAAGACTGCACCATTTCTTCCTGTTCACTGTTCATTACTTGGGCCTCAGGACCTTTTGCTCTATCACTGTGTAAGGCCGGATGAGGTGGCAATGGCTCATCGATCGACAACAAAAGTGCACGCCGCTTGCGCAATTGGTCAATACAGTAATTAGATGTAATTGATAACAACCAAGTGCTGAATTTGTGCGATGGGTCATAACTTTCTAGTCGCGTAAACGCACGGATGAACGCTTCCTGCGCGGCTTCTTCAGCCTCACCAGGATTGCCAAGCATCCGGTACGCCAGGTTATAAACTGGCGTCTGATATGCTTCAACCAATCGTCCAAAGGCAACCTTATCGCCCTTACTTGCCTGTTCGAGCCAGGCCAGCTCTTCATCAAACACCTCAATCTCCTGAGAACTTACTCACCACTACGCAGCTTGATTAGAAAAGTTTCAATTAAATACCTTAGAAACCCGGTTTATAATGGAATCTAGCATAGAACCGGAAAAGGGGGAAAAGCCCGGCAATGAAGCAAGCCATAAACCGGGTTTCTTTTTGATATCAACAGAAATGACGATCATTCACGTCGCTGACTATCCTTTATGCGAGGAGAAATACTCCTGCCACTTGCAACTTAAATCCTGCAATTCTATAATGCCGCAAAATTATCTAAAGAATATTAGAAATTTTATGACAACAAACAACAAAAGATCGCTCCCCTCCACGCTCTATACGGAGGAATACTTCCTAACGGCCTGCGAAGGGTACGATATATTTATTGAATCGGAAGGGCAGCATCTTTCGCGTCGACTGCAGGATGCCTTTTCCGTTGCTGCAGTGAAGCCGGGCATGCGCGTACTTGACCTGGGTTGTGGTCGTGGCGAGATCATTCGCCACTGTATGCATCTTGGGGTGGAAGCATTTGGCATTGATTATGCTGAGGTTGCTACATTGATGGCTAGAGATGTTATTGAATCGGAACAAGACACCGCGCAGACGGCCGATGCCGGGCAATTAGCCGTAGCCGGCGTCTGCCGCTCTGATGCCAAACGCCTGCCATTTCCACGCAATTACTTCGATCGCGTGCTTTTGTTTGATGTTGTTGAACATTTATATCCTTGGGAGTTGCAAGCGTCTATGCAAGAATCACGTCGCGTGCTGAAGCATGACGGCCGTGTGATCATACACACGGCTCCTAATCGCTGGTATGATGCATATGCTTATCCTTGGGTACGCCGCTTCCGTACCTTGATTGGCCAAGGCAATGCATACCCTAGAGATCCCCGTGCGATCACGCCTGTTAACCAGGATGTACACGTGAACGAGCAGGATATCCTCAGCATGCGCCGTGTTCTCCAGGCTGCGGGATTTAGAAATATTACAGTCTGGCTTGACTCCCCGCCACAAGATCGTGATGAGAACATCCTTATGGCGACCCTACGGCGCATTGCCTTTGATATCCCACCTTTCCGGTGGTTTTTTGAAAGAGAACTGTTTGCTGTGGCGCAGAACCAGTAAAGAGATAGTTCACCCTGCTTTTTGGCCGGTGATCGTCCGGCAAAAACAATCTCCTATGCTCAAGCGACTGTTGCCCATTGTTTTCATCCTATTGCTAGCCCTGGCGCTACGCGCTTACCGGTTGACCGAGATCCCTCCAGGATTGACCCATGATGAGGCCAATCACGGCCGTGAAGCCATCGACATCCTTGATGGCGTTTTGCGCTATTATTTCCCCTTAAATTATGGCAGCGAACCAATTTACAGCTATGTAGTCGCCGGCAGCATGGCCCTTTTCGGTGAAGGCCTGTTTGCATTACGTTTGGTCAACATCATCTTCGGTTTGGCTGCCATAGCCGCAACGGCCGTCTGGGGGAAACAAGCCTTCGATAGATTCACGGCGCTCCTGACAGCAGCCCTTATGGCGGTCTCCTTTTGGCCGTTGGCCTCCAGCCGAGAAGCTTTGCGTGCCGGCATGCTGCCCTTCTTTATGGTGGTTGCCGTTTGGTTCTTCTGGCAGATCGTATTTCCAAAGTCACAGGCCGAGCAGTCAGCAATAGATACAGAGGTGGCGACAACATCACCCAGAGATAGAAAACGTGTAGGCTTGCTAGTTTTGGGCTTCGCTTTGAGCATTGTTCTAACCTTCCATATCTACCTCGCTGCTCGCGTAGCCTGGTTGTTATTTCCCGCTTTCCTGCTTTACCTGGCTGTCGTACATCGTCGCACGTTTTTTCGTTCCTGGCGTCCTGTCACAACCGGTTTGGTCCTAACGGGCCTTTTGGTTATTCCTATGTTTGTCTATCTGGCAAACAATCCGCAATCGCAAACACGGCTTTCGATGCTCGGCAGTACATTACAGCAGGTGAAAGCCTGGAATCTGGGTCCTGTCATTAAGAATATGACTGAAGCATCACTTGCATTTGTGTGGCCTGGATATGGCGATCAATTTCTGGCATACAATATCCCTGGGCGGCCGGTGTTTGATGTAATCACGGCCGTTTTCTTTATTTTAGGTATCCTAATTAGCTTATGGCGCTGGAAGCGCCCCGCTTATGCCTTTT
>JAACFF010000302.1 GCA_009937635.1 Chloroflexota bacterium | reverse complement strand
CATTCGAACATGCGGTTCGCATGGCAACGCAAGAATTCCCCCGGCATGGTTTCAGCCAAACAGAGCTCCACGGGCCGGATCATCTACATTATCTACAATGTTGTCTATTGGCTTCCCTTGGTGCTCACTGTTACCAATGTAATCGACTACCGCACGGGCTTCATCATGTTTTCCGTGATCTTAATTATTAGGGCTGCTGCCAATCTGTATAGGAACAACACCTCGGCCGAAAAGGGCGAATACTTTGCCCTGCGATCACCTTAGATGAGAGAAGAATAAACACCTACTGCAGGCAGTGATAAGTCAGGATTCAAAGGTCAAAATGACGATAACTGAGCAGAATCAGGTGACACCATATGAAAGCGATCGTATGTGAAAAATATGGACCTCCAGACGGTCTTCAACTCAAAGAGGTGGAAAAACCAACACCCAGGGACAATGAAGTTCTGGTAAAAATAAATGCCACGACCGTAACATACGGCGATGCGCTGCTGCGCAGTTTTACAGGAGTTCAGAGAATCATCTTTGGTCTCTTTTTTGGCCTCCGCAAAAATAAGATACTTGGGCATGAGTTTGCCGGGGAAATTGAAGCTGTCGGCAACGATGTAACCCTATTTGAAAAAGGTGACCAGGTATTTGCTACTACCGGTACGGGGGGAGGCGCTTATGCTGAGTACATCTGTCTGCCTGAAAACGGAATTCTAGCCCTGAAACCGGCCAATTTGAGCTACGAAGAAGCGGCGGCCGTTCCTGTTGGAGGGCTTACAGCGCTGCACTTTGTTAGACAAGCAGATATCCAGAGCGGACAAAAAGCGCTTATCTATGGCGCTTCCGGATCTGTAGGCACCTATGCCGTACAGCTTGCCGATTACTTTGGAGCAAAGGTTACCGGGGTGTGCAGCAGTACGAATTTGGAATTGGTGAAATCTCTAAGGGCCGATAAGGTCATTGACTACACCAATGAAGACTTTACCGAAAGCGGTGAGACCTACGATCTTATTTTCGACGCGGTAGGCAAGATTTCTTCTTCAGATAGCAGAAAAGCGCTAAAGGAGAACGGGCTCTATCTGTCCGTTAAATCTTCAACAAAGGAACAGGCGGAAGAATTGATTTTCCTCAAAGAGCTAATTGAGGCGGGCAAACTAAAACCGGTCATCGATAAACGGTATCCATTAGAACAAATTGTCGAGGCTCACAGGTATGTCGATACAGGGCATAAAAAGGGGAATGTCGTCATTACTGTGGAGCATAATTAGATGAGACTATTTCGGGTATAAGTAAAGGAATATTTGTGAAAGCAATTGTATGGACAAAATACGGACCACCGGATGTTCTTCAGCTCCAAGAGGTAGAAAAACCTACTCCCAAAGACAATGAAGTACGGATCAAAATACATGCGGCAACAGCAGGAGCATGGGACTGTGAGGCTCGCGTTCTCAAATTCCCTCTCTTCTTGGGGCTGCCCATGCGACTATATGTGGGTCTCACAAAACCTACAAGAATAACTATCCTGGGGCAGGAGCTGGCCGGGGAAATTGAAGCAGTAGGCAAAGATGTAAAATCATTTAAAGAAGGTGACCAAGTTTTTGCCGCTACCGGCTTTGGTTTTGGCGCATATGCTGAGTACATATGCCGTCCTGCAAAACCTGGAGATGCGGAAGGGGCGCTGGCAATAAAGCCGGCCAATATGACCTATGAGGAGGCGGCCGCTGTTCCTGTGGGCGGACTTGAAGCCTTGCATTTTCTTCGACAAGGGAATATCACGAGCGGGGAAAAGGTTTTGATAAATGGTGCAGGTGGAAGTATCGGTACATTTTCGGTCCAGCTTGCCAACTATTTTGGGGCGGAGGTAACGGCCGTTGACAGCACGGAAAAATTAGACATGCTGCGCTCGATTGGGGCAGATCAGGTCATTGATTACACTCAAGAAGATTTCACCAAAAGCGGCCAGAGCTATGATGTCATTTTGGATGTGATAGGTAAGAGTTCGTTTTCCGGTAGTGTAAAATCGCTAAAACAAAATGGACGCTATCTTCTGGCGAACCCTGGGCTGTCACATATGGTTCGAGGGAAATGGACTTCGATGAGAAGCAGCAAAAATGTAATATATGGGGCAGCAGGCCAAAAGCGTGAAGATTTAGTTTACCTCAAAGAGCTTATTGAGGCGGGAAAGATAAAATCGGTTATAGATAGGCGCTATCCGTTGGAACAGACTGCCGAAGCTCACCGGTATGTCGAAACAGGGCACAAAAAGGGAAATGTTGTCATAACTGTGGAGCATAATAACTTATTTTAATTTGGAGAGAATGATGAGCAAGAACCCCCCAAACATAATTGTAATAATAGTTGACAACATGCCTGCCGAGGCTTTGGGCTGTTATGGAAACACGGATGCCCAAACGCCTAACCTGGACCGCTTGGCGGCGCAAGGTGTCCGCTTCAATAATTGCTACTGTGCCAACGGGGTTTGCTCTCCTTCACGAGCTTCGCTCCTTACCGGACTCATGCCCTCACAGCATGGGATCCATTTCGCCCTGCCGGATAATTGGGAATGGTATCCTGATAATTTCGACGCTGTGGCAGACCTGCGAACATTGCCGCAAACATTAAAAGATAATGGCTACAAAACAGGGTTGGTGGGCAAATTCCATATGGGGTCGCCTTATACGCCACAACATGGCTTTGATACTTGGGTGCCCGACGAGCATGGACACACCACGGACTTTTTTGACATGCATTACGTAGAAGATGGTGGGGTTCATCATTATGATGGACACGCGACAGATTTTTGGACGGATAAGGCGATTGAATTTGTGAACGATAGCGCCGATGGTGAAGAGCCGTTTTTCTTGTACCTCGCCTACAATGCTCCATACGGAGATGGCTTTGCCATGCGCGGTGACCCGAAAGAACCCTTTGGTAACTATTTCAAGGACAAGCCGATGGAATCACTGCCGCGGGAACCGGTCAGCAAGCGTAACATTGATTACGTGATGCGCTGGACGGCTGTTGATCTGCCCGGCTTCGATTTTTCGGACAACCTGACGGCCCAGAATAATCTACCACGCATGCGCAACTACTTCGCACAGATCAGTCATATGGACGCAGGGGTCGGCCGTTTGCTGCAAGCGCTGCAAGAAAAAGGTCTGGATGATGAAACCCTCGTCATCTTCACGGCTGATCATGGCATCAGTATGGGGAGCAACGGGGTGTGGGGTGTTTCACCGTATGCTTTCCCTGCCGTCGGCTATCGCCAATGCTTCAACATACCAAAGATAGTGCGACACACCAACCATATTTCGCCTCTTCAGGAATCTAACTTGATGGTGATGCAAACCGACTGGTTCCGCACCTTACTGGACTACATCGGCCTAAATGATGTTGAAATAGACAATTCACCAGGGAGAAGTTTGGCGCCGCTGCTAAAAGGCGATCTACTGGGGGACAGTTTTAATGCCGTATTCTATGAACAAGAAGAGATGCGTGCAATCCGTACTCAGCGCTGGGCTTACTTCAAATACTTTTCTGGCAGCGATGCGTACAAATTTGATGATGAACTGTACGATCTGGCCCAGGATCCCGACGAAGATAACAACCTTGCTTCCGATCCGGTATATACGGACGTAATTGCCGAATTGAGCACACGCATCGATACCTTCTTCACCGACTATGCTAATCCAAGATATGACCTCTGGAGTAGCGGTACGGCCATGGCTTATTATTATCCACCGGTACAAGCAGCGGTGTGGCAGGATGCTTACGGACCAGATTGGAAGCCTGAGTACCCACAGGAATGATTAGATCCACGGAAATGACCAATTGGACCTTTTCTGGGAACCATTTTCGCCGAAGGCCGATTGCATCGAGAAAAAAGGTGCTGGCTAAGCGGCGCTCTATTGCGTGAAGCCTTTAAAGAGACTCGATCCGAGCGCTCAATGTATATTTTAGGACTCATACGGTGGCGCAAGAAGGGACTTGCCGCCGCAGTATGTCGACTACGCCGAAGATGTGGAAGATGAGACGGCCATCGCTCGTAGTAGTGTCAATAGATTCCTGCGAACATCTATAACCGATGCCCCACACTTCTAAATCACTGACTGTGTCGATAAAGTATCGCAGTGAACGGCCGAGGCGGTCTAACCAGCTGAATTACATCACTGATTCTGGCCTAAACTGAGTGGATGCGATTTATCCATCATGTCGCAGAGTACCACCTACGGAATCGCCAAAACTCTTTTTGCTATTATTGTCATAGCGAGTCCAATAACCAGATATGCGAGATTAATGCCGGCACGAACCCACCAAGAACGGTTCGACAAATCCATGCCGACGGCACGTCCAAGGACAACGCCTACCCTTGTTCATTCTCTTGCTCTCGATTGTTCTATTGTGACTAAAAAAGAGCCACCAAAAAAAGATAGCAAAGATAGCATAGATATCCGGCACGGCAAAATTGAGTCTATTTGTGTCATTATTTTCGGGAAGCAATGTCAATTATTGTTCTGTTCGATCGAGATGATAACTTTTCCTTTAGCATGGCCATCTTCAAGATAGCGGATAGCATCAGCAGTTTCACTTAATGGGTAACGTCTATACTCCTTCTTCATGAGTGGCAAGGCCTGAGATAGCAGCTCTGAGATAGGCAGCTCTTGGTCTGACTCCCGTTTGCATACCCATCAGGTGCTAAGTTGGCCAACTCGACTTGAAAGTAGGCCAAACATTTCTATACCTATTTGATTATGGGGATGGGCATGAGTTTGACGTGTGGTTAAAAAATGTCAATAGCAACGCTGAGAAAGGGGAGTATCCGAAGCTTATAACAAAAAGAGGGGAGTCGCCGCCGCAATATCCGGACTATGATGAAGACACTGGAGAGATGAGCTGGGATCCCCACGGTCATTTACGCTAATGCTTACTGTTCTGTCCCTTCCTTCCTGCGAGCAAGGTAGGCGTATAACGTCGGCTTGGAAATACCTAGGATCTGGCAGATTTCTTTGACAGCTTTCTTCTATTCGTCAAGCAGGTGGAAAGACTATTCGGATCTTTCAGTACCATTTTCGCCCAATGCTGACCATATTGAGCTGCTTGCAGCGCGAATTCCGAATGAGCAAACTGGGCAGTCGATTCGAAAACACTGGGAGCTCACTGCGGATATGAAGGAGGTGGAGTGTGGTTTTCTCGGCTACAATAGCGAATATGAAGCGGTCTGTTCTTCTCACCATTGATGGGATCATCAATTTGACATTGGGGATACTCCTCATCCTCTTACCTGCGCCCCTGATTGAGTATCTAGGCATTCCCGTTGTCCCACGCTTCTTCCCCAATATCCTCGGCGGCGTACTCATTGGCATCGGCATCGCCCTGTTTCTGGAACGTGGCATCAAGGGTCGTAGTGGATCAGGGCTTGGCTTAGATGGCGCCATAGCTATCAACCTTTGCGCCGGTCTTGTTCTAGCCGGATGGCTCGTTCTTGGCAATTTGGCCTTACCCATTACCGGCACCCTCTTTTTGTGGGCACTCGTAATACTTCTTGTGGGCATTAGCATCGCAGAGCTAATAGCCAGATTATGAACCAGTGATAAAATGTCAGGAGCTGGCCATCGACCTGCGGGCACAAAAGCGTATTAGATATGACACCAGAAGAGGGTCTTAAGATAGTTCGTTCAGAGTTAGAATCAGGTTTCGTCCTGCCGAAATGCCGCAAATGTGGCTGCATGGAAGATGCGCTGAAGAATCTTACCTCTGTGCTTCCAACTGCCGCCTTTGAGGATGCTGCCACCCTCGCAAGTACTGTTAACGTATGGCGTGAGCAGATGCAACCAATACAATATACCTGCCTGGGGTGCGAGTACTGCTATCCGGCCGTCGCTCAAAATGCCTTTACTTCGGCTTTTCCTACTATCGATATAGTAGCTGATTTAAGCTGCGATTTTCGCGTTAATGATCAAGCCTGGCCGCCTGTCGTGGGCGAATACCATGTACTAGACGAGAGCTCTCCCATCGCTATTTCGACACTTGCCGACACTCAACTAGCTGAGGAGTTGGCGCAGCGTAAACCTAACGGATTGGCCATCGTAGGCAAGACCGAAACTGAGAATATCGCATTGATAAAGTAATCAAGAATGTGATTTCCAGTGCGTCACTGCGCCATCTGATTGTTGCAGGCACAGAGTCTGAAGGCCATTATGTAGGTCAAACGCTGTTAGCCCTGGCCGATAACGGCACTGATGAACGAGGGCGTGTGATCGGCTCAATTGGAAAGCGTCCCGTCCTGCACAATGTGTCTGCCAACGAAATCGAGACCTTCCGCGAGCAGGTGCAAGTGGTGGATATGATTGGTTGTACAGAAGCGGATCAGATTGTTGCCAAGATCACTGAATTATTTTCTCAGGTTACGGTCCCATGCGGTTGTAGCGCCTGCAGCGAAACGTTGCCGCTTTCCGTTTCCACGACACCGGTAATAAACGTCAGCGGACCTGAAGGAGAAATAGCGCTGGACAAAGCGGGGTATTTTGTCATTCTTCCACTGCCCGAAAAGGGCGTTATCAATATTGAGCATTATGCTTACGACAACCAGCTCTTACGCGTCATTGAAGGGACAGCGGCGCGGGAGATATACCACACGATAATTAGCAAAGGTTGGGTCACAGAATTGAGTCACGCCGCCTATCTTGGCAAGGAGCTGGCGAAAGCTGAATTATCCTTGCGGCATGGCTTCAAGTATTCTCAAGATGGTGCATAAAGGGGATCTCTCGGCCCACCGTATCTGCATCTAATCCTTAGTTGCGTTCTCTCTTCTAGCCAAGTAGGCGTATAATGTTGGTTTCGAAACTCCCAGCATCTGGCAAATCTCCTTGACCGCATACTTCTTCTCGTTATAGAGTTGATACGCCAACTCTGTCTTTTGCTTGCCCAGCTTCCTCGGTCTGCCGCCAATACGACCTCGTACCCGGGCTGCTCGCAAGCCTGCTAATGTCCTTTCGCGGATAAGGTTTCGCTCAAACTCGGCCAGGGCGCCGAAGATGTGGAAGATGAGACGGCCGCCGCTTGTAGTTGTGTCAATTGATTCCTGTAGGCTGCGGAAACCAATACCGCGTTCCTCCAGTTCACTTACTGTATCGATGAGATGTCTCAACGAACGGCCGAGGCGGTCCAATCGCCAAACGACAAGCGAATCACCATCACGCAGAAAGTCCCGCGCTTCTCGCAATCCCGGTCGCTCCGTTTTGGCGCCGCTAGCTTTATCGCGAAAGATGCGTTCGCAACCAGCTTCCTCTAACTGATCAATCTGTGGACCGACGTTTTGCTCTAAAGTTGACACTCGCGCATACCCGATTTGCATATGTGCCCGTTTTACCGTTAAGAAACTCGTCGAATCAAGCCCCAATTTTACTTTGATTTCTTGGTATGGTTCACAAACACTAGAAGTTAGCTTGACACTTTGTGTCGTGTTAGTCAGTTAAGCAAGAGGTGAATTCCTGCCTTAAATTCAGGGGGATCATTGACAAGAACATACGTTCTATTGTAAAATAGGACCAGATTGAACAAACGGTCGTGGCGGCGTTTTAGCAGTTACAGGCACAGCCACGGCCGTC
>JAACFF010000043.1 GCA_009937635.1 Chloroflexota bacterium | reverse complement strand
TCATAGCCCGCCATCTTACGAATGGCAGGCCGCACAAAACGTTCAAAGGAAACCATCGCCGACACTGGATTCCCCGGCAGGCCAAGGAATGGCACGCCCTGATAAGAACCAAAGGCTAAAGGTTTGCCGGGTCGCATACGGACGCGCCAGAACCCCACATTTCCCTCTTGCTCAAGAACTGCCTTGACCACATCATACGCCCCTACAGAAACACCCGCTGAACTTACCAGGAGATCGACGTTAGCGTCCAAACCCAATTGCAGCTTATTTCGCACGTCTTGCTCTGTGTCGCGGGCCACTCCCAGGGCAACCAATTCTGCCCCTAGGGCGATTACCTGGGCCGCCTGGGCATAACTGTTGCTATTGCGGATCTTGCCTGGCGATAATGGCTTGTCAACATCAATGAGTTCATCCCCCGTGGCCAAAATACCAACTCGAGGTCGTCGCCGCACCTTGACCTTGCTAACCCCCAGCGAAGCCAAAACGCCGATTTCTTGTGGGCGCAAGATATGCCCGGCGGACATCACCGCTTGGCCCGCTTTTATATCCTCACCAATATGCCGCACATAATCGCCAATCTGCACCGCCCGCCTCACCAATATATTGTCGGGCAACGGCCGATCCGCATCCCGCCATGGCTCGTTCGTATCTTCAACCGGAACCACCGCGTCGGCCCCGGACGGCATGGGAGCCCCAGTCATAATCCGCGCCGCCATGCCAGAAGAAAGCGTAATATTCGAGACAGCCCCGGCCGCGATGTCGGCACAAACCTGTAAGCTTACAGGTGCTTCCTCAGAGGCCTTTTGCACATCGATCGCCCGCAGCGCGTAGCCATCCATTGAGGAATTGGTAAAAGGGGGCAAGCTGTCATGTGCAACGACGGGCTCTGCCAAAACACGTCCGAGGGCATCGAGCAATTCCACCCTCTCGCCCTTCAATGTCGCCACTCCATTAAGAACCAGGGCCAGGGCATCGGCAACAGTCAAATATTCCAGATCTGCCATAATGAATCAATTCTCACGCTACCAAACGTCCATCCAACTCGAGCGCGCCCGCTGCCTCTTGCATAGCCATTAACACATTATTAATATGCGTCCATAGATCTAATTGGCCATCAAAACAAGCCTGGCTGAATTCGCCTGTTGCTTTTTCCACCTCTTCCCTATCCACTCCGGCAGCAAATCTGAGGTTCTTCCACTTTTTGCGGATAGATCTAAGTTTAACCTCGGCGATATTCTTCGACGGCCTTATCAGCGTCGTAGCTACAATCAGCCCTGTCACCTCGTCATTCGCCATAAGAGCAAAATCGATATTCTTTTCAGCGCGGACTCCCGTGCCCTCCGTATAATGGGAAAGAATCGTGCGTATCGTTTCTTCGTCCCAGCCCCGTTCGCGCAAAATATCAGCGCCTTTGATCGGATGCCGGTCTAAGTCTGGATGAATCTCCCAATCGAAATCATGGATCAGGCCTACAATTTCCCAATAGTCCGCATCTTCATCCAACATCTCGGCGTAGAAACGCATGGCAGCAGCAACAGCCAGCATATGCCGGCGCAGCCCTGGATCCTGAACATACTCTGTGACCAGATCCCACGCTTCCTGACGCGTTTTCATGATGCGCTCACTCTCTCGTCTCGTTAGCCTTTCCCTTCTTAGCCCCACAACTACAATCGCCTCCGTGGGAGCAACCTTCGGCAGCCTTTTTTTGCAAGGCCTCAAGTTCGTCCAGAGGATCTAGTTCATGACGGAACACTTCCTGCCTTTCACCCCCCTCAAGCGCAATCAGAACAGAGTCGCGAAGTACACGTACGTCCAGAACCTTGCCTTTACCATAAGGTGTATCGACCCGTTTACCACGCTTTGGCAAATGCTTACGTGCCTCTACATACTGTTCGTATTCATATACTAGGCAGCAACGAAGACGACCACACATGCCCGTGATCTCTTGTGGGCTTAATGAAATACCTTGCGCCTTGGCCATTTTAATCGATACGGGACTGAACTCTGTCAGAAACGTGGAGCAACATCGTGGCGCGCCACACGCACCGTAGCCCCCCATGATCTTGGCCACGTCGCGCGGTCCCACCGGACGGACTTCAACACGCGATCGCAGCACCCGGTTGAGCATCTTCTGCAAAGGCCTAACATTCAGCTTCTTATTTTCCGAAGTATAAGAAATCGTCAACCACGAACCATCGAAACTATATTCGGCTTTCAGAAATTTGGCGTCCTTGATGCCTAGTTCGTCCGCCCGTTCGCGACAACTAATCAAGGCATCCAACTCTTTGGCTTCCCAAACCTGTTTCATTACCAGATCTCGCGGATTGGCTACGCGCCGAATCGTCTTCAGACCACTTCGGCGGTGAACACTGTCAGGTTCAATAAAAGCGACGACCTGGCCTAATTGTCGGCCTCGTTTCGTATCCACAATCACGTGATCGCCAGGGTTCACATCCTTATGGTCGCCAAGCCTAAAATGGTAAAGCTTGCCTAGTTTTTGAAAGCGGATGCCTACATAGTTTGAGGCACCGTACGTCATTTCCACAGTCATAAGTTTCTCCAGCGCGTCTGCGCAAGTTGGAGCCCACTGCTCCTATCAAAAATTGTAAAAGAGCCCAGGCTACAAGCTTACTCCAAGGTGCTTCAGAGCAGCGCGGCTATTCCACCTTTTTGTTCTAACCAATCATCTGGATCGGTATGACACCTTCCGCTTGCTTCTGTAGCGTCAAGACACTAACCTTGGCCGCAACCTTTCGCGCGATTTCATTCAAAGCAACAGCAGCTTCTGATTTTGGGTTCGTGATCAAAATAGGTTGCCCTGAGTCGCCACCAACCCGGACTTGTGCCTCCATCGGCACACTTCCTAAGTAATCAGTATGGTAATCCTGAGCCAGTTTCTCACCAGCGCCTGTACCAAATATGGGGCCACTCATGTTCTCAATAACGCCGATTATCGGCACGTCCAGCTTCTCAAACGTCTTCAAACCGCGCAATGCATCTGACGCCGCCACCTGCATCGGCTGCGTGATAACCAGCGCGCCAGAGAGAGGAATAACCTGCGCCAGCGTTAACTGGGCGTCTCCTGTGCCGGGTGGCAAGTCGATGATGAGATAGTCCAATTCACCCCATTCCACATCTTTCAACAACTGTTGTATGGCGCTGTGCAGCATAGGGCCGCGCCAGATTAACGGCTGGTCCGGTTTGACCAGGAAAGCCATGGAGATGAATTGAACGCCATAATTCTCCGCCGGCATCATCTTACGATTACGTACCGGAGGCATCTGATCCACACCCATCATCATCGGAATATTGGGACCCAGAATATCCGCATCCAACAAACCGACACGAGCGCCTTGTTGGGCCAACGAAATGGCCAGGTTCACAGCGATTGTAGATTTGCCAACACCGCCCTTACCGCTGGATACAGCGATCGTATTACGGAACTGCTGGCCAATCTGATTGCCGATGCGCCGGTCTGTGGGAACATTAGACCCCCAATTGACCGTCACGTTTCCAAGACCTTCAATTGGCGCCAATGCCGCCCTTGAATCCTGTTCCATCTTACCCTTAAGCGGGCAAGCAGGCGTTGTCAACACTATCGTAAAGCTCACATCACTGCCATCTATCTCGATATCCTGCACCATATTTAATGACACCAGGTCGCGATGCAATTCCGGTTCAATCACCGTGGACAGGGCGGAAAGAATCGTTTCTTCCGTTATATTATTGCTCTTGATTCCATTTGACATTGTTATCACCATAACAAAAGCAAATCGCTCCACGGGGAGCGATATGACTATAAGATGCTGTTTTGGGGCTGGTATCGCTCACTAATACTGCAACCCCTTATAAGCCAATTGACGGGCGATCGCGTCTGCGATACGATCCTCTTTATCTTCCCCTTCACCCTTCTTCTTGGCTCTCTTTTTCGTTTTCGCCTGTTTAGCAAATTCGCGCGCCGCTTCCTCTGCCTCAGCCTTCCTGGGCGCAATGGAGCGCCAATAACTGATTGGCTTGCTCAGACGTTCTTTATCATGGATATGGGCCGTCGTGCGGTCATAGCTGGCTAATTCGTAATCATGGTCCATCTTGATCGCATCAAAAGGGCAAAATTCAGCGCAAAGCCCACAATTCATACAAATGTCGATATCAATAAAAAACTTTTCAGGTTCCGGCTTGGGACGGCCGTTTGGCTTCTTCCCGCGTTGTATCCAGATACATTGCGGCGGGCACACTTTGGCGCAAATGCCACAGGACGTGCACCAATCATGCCCCCACTTTTGTCCTGGGGCGGGTTCGTCTGTGATCAGGAAGGGTACAAAACGAAAACGCTCAGGTTGCGGCAGCTTTTCCTCAGGATAAAATACTGTAACAACCCCCTCTCCTTCCAGGCTCTGCCTTTGCAAAAAAGCTTGATCATTATAATAACGACCCCCCTTCCCCAACCAGGCAATATCATCTTTATACGAATTCAAAAAATGCTTCAACGTAATTCCAAGCCCTTTCAGGATGCCCATTCCGTACATAGTAACTCCCTAAACAGGATAAAAAACAATGCAAGACCTCACACAGGAAGGTATGCCTCGCTCTATCGATCTACCTCACCAAGCACGATGTCAATGCTTCCCAAGACACCAACACTGTCTGCAACCTTGTATCCTTCGCACATCTTGCCTAACGCAGTCAGGTTTATGAACGAGGGAGCTCTTACGTGATAACGCTGCGGGCTCGCATCGCGCCGCTTGGCCGTTACATAGTAGCCAAGCTCGCCCTTGGGCGCTTCGACACGGCCGTAAGATTCGCCAGCCCGTGGCGCACGTAAAGCATACTGTGGCTTTCCAGAAACGACCGGAGCGCCAGCAGTCGCCTTTAGATGGGGGACAACCTGTTCCAAGATACGCAAACTTTGGCGCATTTCATCCATGCGCACCAGATACCGGTCATAGATATCCCCATTGTAACGCACAGCCACGTCAAAATCGAGATGCTCATAATAAGAGTATGGCTCAGCTCGCCGGATGTCGTAAGGCACACCGCTGGCCCTCAATACGGGTCCCGACGTGCTATAAGCGATGGCATCTTCAGGGGAGAGATACCCCACGCCAATTCCACGCGCACGGACGATTTCATTGCCGGTCATCAGATTATCACCTTGATCCAATGCCCGAGGGAGGCGCTCATACACAAGCTCTTCTAAGAACTTCATGATCGGCTCGCCGCGCAAATCATCAGGCAAGTCGTAAGCAACACCGCCAAAGCGCATATAGTTGCACATCATGCGCGCACCGGTCGCCGCTTCGAAGAAGTCAAGAATCAGTTCACGCTCAATATAAAAATAGATCATTGGCGTCTGCAACGCGCCCAGATCATTAAGCAAAAAACCAAGCGCCCACAAGTGATTGGCAATTCGCGTCAACTCCACCATCAGGATACGCAACCATTCCGCCCTTTCTGTGACCTCAATATCCAACAATTTTTCAATTGTCAGTGCATAACCCAAGTTATTAGACAGGGAGGAAAGATAATCCAAGCGGTCGGTATAGGGCATATTCATGATAAACGTATTACGTTCACCAATCTTTTCGTGGTTGCGGTGCAAGTAACCCATTACCGGTTTCAAGCCTACGATGGTCTCGCCGTCAAGGGTTACTACCATGCGAAACACGCCGTGAGTAGATGGATGCTGCGGGCCGAGATTCACCGTAACTTTGTCCGTCTTCAGACCAGGTGTCGCGTCCCGTGAATAAGTCAAGCCCATGTAGACGTCAGTTTCTACGTCGTATTCATCCCCAGTTGGCACCCACCCAGGCGGATATTGCACATTCTTGCCGTAGAGAATCTTCTCTTCAGAACGAACCACGTTGCCAGTTGGCCAGCGGCTGCCAAAAGGCTTACTATCTTCTTCGTAAAATGGCTCTTTCCAATCCTTACGCAAGGGGTATCCGTGAAAACCATCCCAAGTAAGAATACGCCGTAAGTCTGGGTGGCCATCAAAGCGCACACCAACCATATCGAACGCCTCACGTTCCTGAAAATCAGCGCCCGGCCACACCGGTACCAGTGAAGGCACAACTGGATCATCACGATCCACCTGAACCTTAAAGACCACGGGGCCTCCACCTTTCTCTATGCTATAGGCGTGGTAAACAACCTCCAACTTATTGTCTTCGATGAGATCCACGCCGGTGACACTGGAGAGGTAATTGAATTTTAGTTCATCACGCAGAGCGAGACCTACATTTACAACATGCTCCGCGTCGACAATCACGCCCTCATATCCATCCCGGGGATCATCTACGACTCCCTCGGGAAAACGCTCCTTTAGGTTCGCCAGGGCTTCTTCTATTGGACTGTCATAAATAACTTGCCCGTCATCACCCTCAGGCGACTCCATTATCAATTCACTCATAGTCAACCTTTAACACTCACTATGGTTCGTAAGATAGATTCACTGCTGCTCGCGGAGCTGGCACGCCGCTGTTTTATTCGCCTTCGACTTCAGCAACTTGAGCTTCCTGCTGCTTTGCCGCTTCTGCTCTGATAAGGTCCAGCTGTCGTACATCAATAAGATCCGGTCCCAAAACCGGCACCGGATAGATTCCGGCCGTCGGATCGTCCTTGCGATACCAAGGAACCTTGGCGATCGACTGCTGGTCGATTTTTTCCTGCAAGGCAATGAGCCCATTTATCAAAGCCTGGGGCGTGGGAGGGCAGCCTGGAACATAAACATCAACTGGCAAGAATTTATCAACACCATCGACCACGCTATATCCTTCTTTGAAAGGGCCCCCGCCGGAGGCACAAGCGCCCATAGCAAGAACGTAACGGGGTTCTGACATCTGGTTATAAAGTCGCACGATGGTAGGAATCATCTTCTTCGTGACAGTGCCTGCCACAACCATCAGATCAGCTTGGCGCGGAGAGGCCCGGAAAACCTCCATGCCAAAGCGAGACAAATCATAACGGCTGGCAGCCGTACAAATCATTTCAATAGCGCAGCAAGCTAGCCCAAAACCCAGGGGCCAAAGAGAATTTCGCCGCGACCAGTTATAAACAGGATCAAGGAGCTTGGCTACGCTCGTTATGAGTACATTATCAGCCAGTTCATCTGGAACGGGCACATCGGTCGCAGCTCCAGCATCGGATACGGTCATAAGGTCATCGTCTCCTCATACCATACGGTCTGAATATCAAGTAAAATCTGTTCGGTTACCAAGGACGGGTCGTCCTGGAATCCAGGCAGTTCTTCAACCAGGGCGGCCAACTCATACAGGCCAATGTCTTCGGGATTTTGCTCAGGATAAGCATCTATCAATGCTGTAGCAACGGCATATGTTGAATCCCAGTACAACTCGAGTACCTGGTCGGTCAAAAGCTATTCTCCCTGGATTTAGGATGGCGGTAAGTATAATACATTGTCGTTATCAGGTCGAATTCCTGAGAGATTTTTTTCCAAAGCGCAGACAGCCGGATTGACGGCCACATACAATATCGCAAAGGACGCTTTCTTATGAAAATTGCCTTGATCTCACCCTATCATGGTGGCAGCCACCAGGCATGGGCCGAAGGATATCGCAAACACAGCCGCTTTTCCGTGGATATGCTTACACTGCCAGCCCGATTTTGGAAATGGCGCATGCACGGCGGAGCAGTGACACTATCCCGCCGCTTTCTAGAAGGCGACGCCAGGCCAGATTTGCTGCTCGTCACGGATATGCTCGATCTGACAACCTTCCAGGCCTTGACTCGTAAGCGTATCGGCAACATTCCCTGTGTGCTGTACATGCATGAGAATCAGTTAACCTACCCATTGCCGCAGAACAGCTCGACAGGACCAATGCGCCGTCAACTGGGGGAACGTGACCGTCATTACGCCTTCATCAACTATGTTTCCATGATGTCGGCCGATCGCATTATTTTTAACTCAAGCTATCACCTAAACAGCTTTTATACAGAACTGCCCAAATTCCTTAAACATTTTCCAGAGTACAATGAATTGGGTAGCATAGGCGGCTTGAAGCTAAAGAGCGAGGTTCTGGCAGTGGGCATCAATCTGCATGGCCTGAACCAGGGCAAATGGCACGTGCATAAGCGCGAAACTATCCGCAAACCTCCTCTGTTATTATGGAATCAGCGCTGGGAGTATGATAAGAACCCGGAGGACTTTTTCGCGGCCTTGTTTCAGTTGGCCGATGAGGGAATCCCTTTCCGTCTGGCCTTGTGCGGCCAACAATATGGCAAACAACCACCGGCCTTCACATCCGGTTTATTGCGTCTGGCGGACCACATCGTTCACTTAGGCTATGCCTCATCTAATACCTATGCCAGGCTGTTGTGGGAGGCCGACGTCACAGTGTCCACGGCGCATCACGAGTTCTTCGGCATTAGTATCATAGAGGCTGTTTTCGCGCACACCTTCCCGATTCTACCCAATCGCTTGAGCTATCCGGAGTTGCTGCCGCAGTCCCATCATAAGCAATGCCTCTATCTCGACCAGGAAGATCTCGTGGATCGCCTTCGCTGGGCCTTCACCCACGTGGATGAAACCAGGGCCCTGGCTGCAGAGCTAGCTACGGCCGTTGCCGCGTACGATTGGAGCCGCCTCGCGCCGCAGTACGATCAACGGCTAGCCGGCTATGCCGGTCTAGCCATCTGACCCGGGATGCGTCTTCAGCCAACGATAGCCACGATTCCAGTAGAGTAGCGGAGATTCATCTGACCGGGGAACGCTGCTGGCCTGGACCTCGCCGATATAGAGAGAGTGAGTTCCTGCATCATGTCGAGCGTAAATGGTGCAATCCAACCAGGCCAGCGCATCTTCCAAGATTGGAGCGCCGGTCACGGCCGTCCCCCAATCCCCTTCCGCGAAACGATCCTCATCCTTAACCCAAGCGAAACGGTTGGACAATTCAACTTGATCCTGAGCCAAAATATTGACCGCAAAAACCGCTCCTTCACCCTCCATGACACCGTGTGCACTGGCCCGGTGATCGACCGCTACCATGATCAGCGGCGGTTTCGGTGAAATTGATGTAAAAGCGGATACGGTCAATCCGTGAGGTTGTTCGCTTTCTTGCGAGCGCATCGTAACGATCGTCACTCCCGAGGGGAAATGGCGCAAGGCATCGCGAAATTGTTCAGATCCTATGCTCATGATTTTCTCTTCACCTGTCGTCTGAGAAACCCGGTTTTTAACATCATGAAATGTTCTCTAGCGTAAAAACCGGGTTTCTCAAATCAGAATTACTCAACTCAAGGCCAATACACCGCGCACTACCCGCGCAATATCGGCCAAATTATTAATATTTCGCGCCAGATCGTCGTGATCGCTTCCTACCAAGACGGTGGGCACCGGATTGCGCGTATGCTGGCGATGATCTTTCGCCTCAATATTACCGTGATCGCTCGTAATGATCAGCAATCCCGTACGATCATCCCACGCTTCGAGCAATCCGCCAACGGCCGTGTCGATCGTCTCCAGGTGGCTTACCGCAGCGGCCAAGGATCCCCGGTGACCACTACGGTCGCTGGGCCAATGTTCAAAAAAGCTAAAATCATAATGACCGGCAATAGCCGCAAGTTGGCGTCCCGCATCAGGCAAACTGAGAATGGGAATATCCGTATACCCCAACATATCATGCCATGCTTGTCCTGTGAAACCGGGGCTGACCGCCTTTCCCGCACGTAGTTCATCAGCGCCGAACAACGGCCACCCTGCACTAGTCACTGCCAACGGCACGGCCGAATACAAGCGTTTGCCGCTGTTAATGGCGTCGAAATAACCTTGGGGATAGGGTGTCAGCAAAGCGGCCTTACCCCCGGCTGCCGCAACCTCCTGGAACAAGTTTCCTTCACGGATCACCTCTGCCACCGCCGGATTGGGTTTAGGTCCATAATGTTCTCCGACCAACTGCGGCACATTGCGGCCCGTCAATATGGTCGCCTGTCCTGTGGCGCTTTGCGGCCGGCCCGGCATATCCATATTGGCATCCGTGGGCACGAGTGTCGCGCGTTGGCTGGAAAGACGGCCGTTGCCTCGTAGATACCAATCTTCGCTATCCAGCAATTGATCCAGATTGGGCGTTTCCGCTGTCACAAAAGGATTAACCGCCGCGTCGACACTACCGAGACCTACACCATCCATAAAAAAGACATGAACATAGCGAGAGTTAAGTAATGTTTGTTCGCTATCCATAAAACTCTACTTTTCGCTTAGTGCAATGTGACAAGAAAGGAAAATTACTCTCTGCAAGTTGATTCTTGAACACAACTACATTATCGTAAGTCATTATGACCGATGATAACTTAATTCAAATTGATGACCGTACCACAATTCCGGTCTCGGAACTAAAATTCCTATTTTCCACCAGCAGCGGGCCGGGCGGGCAGCATGCTAACCGTTCGGCAACACGGGTCACGCTACTCTTCGACGTGTCCACCTCGCCCAGCCTTGGCGAACGCGCCCGGCAACGCCTGTTGGAGAACCTTGCCCACCGTTTGGACAAACAAGGTGTCCTACGCATCCAGGTCCAGGATTCTCGCAGTCAGGTTCAAAATCGGCAAATTGCCATTTCACGTCTAGTGGCGTTGTTGTCCGAAGCCCTGACTGAGCCTAAAAAGCGCATAAAGACAGAAATATCGCAGATTGCGCGTGAAAAACGCCTGGCCGAGAAGAAAAAACAAAGCCGGCGCAAGCAAGAACGCGGGGCGAATTGGTCTCAAGAATCCTGATCCCCTTACAAAACCACTCCTTCTGGTTCATTCCCTGCATCTAGAATCGCTTGTCGCACATCCACTCGAATCAGTAATAACAGACCCAAAACAAAGAATAGGATAAGAGATACAATAGCCAGCCGCTGCGATCCGGTCAACTGCACCGCCGCCGCAAACAATAAAGGTCCTATCCACGATGTGCCGCGCTCGCTGATTTCGTAAAAACCAAAATACTCCGCCTCGTGGTCGGCTGGAATCATCTGTGAGAACAGCGACCGGCTTAACGCCTGGGATCCGCCCAGAACAAGAGCCAGGAAAAAGCCGATTACAAATAGCTGCCATTCTTCATAGAGCAACGCATACGCGAAGATAACTATCACGGACCAGATGACCAAGCTGAAGATGATGGCTCGCTTGGCCCCGATTCGTTGCGCCAGACGACCGAAACCGATGGCGCCGAAAAAGGCAACAAATTGGATCATGAGCACCAGGAGCAGCAAACGGTCTGTGGCTACACCCAATTCATCCGCCGCGAAGGCCGTAGAGACGACAATGACCGTTTGTATGCCGTCGTTGTAGATCAAATAGGCGATTAGGTATCGAAGCGTGCTTGGGTATTTGCGATAAATTTCACCGAGCGTTGTCATGACTTGCCTGATTCCGTGTGTCAGGATATTGGAACCGGGTGGCAGGTGACGCGCTGCTTCCCGCTGCTTGAGTCGCTGCTGTGGAAAGAGGAAAGTGAACAACAACCACCAAAGGCCGGCACTGGCCAAGCTGAGCCGTACGGCCAGACCTGTATCCTCGATCAAGGTCAGCATAAACAGATTGATCAACAGCAGAACGCCGCCGCCCAGGTAGCCTAGAGCAAAACCGCGCGAACTGACCTTGTCTCGCTGATCAGGCGAAGCGATCTCAGGTAAAAATCCATTGTAAAAAACAATGGCTGCCCCAAAACAAAAGTTGGCAATGATCAGCAGGAGGCTGCCCATCAGGATGGCCCCATTAGTGCCGATCACTGACAGATCGACTTTGATAAAAACAAGCAAGATGGTCGCCACGGCCCCGGTATAGGCGAAAGCCAATAACATCTTCTTCTTGAGATGTGTGTAATCGGCAATAGTGCCCAACAAAGGCAAGAAGAGCACCTGCATGAGCACCGATAGCGATGCAGCGAAGGGGAATACCGCGGCTGGCTCGACCTCCATGCCAAAAACTGTCAATGGCTGCGCGCTGGACTCAGCAAGAGCCAGAATATAAGGCCCGAGCAAGGCTGTGACCACCGTCGTACTGAAAGCCGAATTGGCCCAGTCATACATGGTCCAACCAAATATTTCCCGTTTATCGTTCAACGCTTCCTCGTCAAAACTGTAGTACAACCTTTCCAGGTTGTGGCTGCAAGCTGGAATGCTTGCGTTACGATAGTTGTAGCAGCCGATTCTAAGGTGAAACGCCTGACCTATGAGGGAACATTATGCCGTCTGCGCTGCAAATTGACAACAGGTGTATTTGGAACTTCTGGGCGGACTGGCGCTATGCGAGCTTATCAAAACCCTTAACAATTCACCGTCGAAAATTCACAATAAAGAATTGACAACCGGCATTAAGGAAGAAAAGCCTGAGGGGCATAAAAGGGATTCAAGCATGGATCATAATCCTCACCCAGAACAACCTGATAATCAGAGGCGAATGGATTTTCATCATCCAGGATAATGTCTGCAGGCGCGAGATCAAAGATCCAACTGATCATCCAATTGTATGAACCTTTGAAATTGGGCGCAAAATACGTCAACGTCGTGCTTTCCTGCTCCGGCACTTCCTCCTCGCTTACGATTGGCACAAATCCATACCAGGCCAGATTATCCGTGGCCAGCGCGGCCATGTCGGGATTGCCGCTGGCGTTGACCACTTCCACGAAAATCGGCGCGCGGCTCGCTTTGTTCAATGCTGGCGGCAGAAATAAGCGCTGGATAGTCTCGCCCATCTGGCCTTGTCCATCCCAAATAGGCAGTTGCACCTGAGCTGCAGTCGCCGGCACGATCCACGATTCCGTCTTGCCTAACAGGTACAAGTTTTGCACACCGTTCTCCCTAATGGCAGGGGCCAACGAGGCAATTTGCAGCATACGACCGATATCCATGTCCGTCTCCACCGTATCCTGGAAAGCTCCCCACAAGGAGGGCACTTGTGGCACAAGTCCAAGATCCACACCCTGGTTCAACATGCTCCGCAACAGTTGCTGCTGGCGACGGCCCCGGTCGAAGTCATTGGACATCAGCCGTGACCGTGCGTACCATAGAGCGGTGTCGCCATCCATAGTATGCATGCCCGGTTCCAATTCATGGACATACCAGTTATCCTCATTCTCCGGATCCAGCTCCGGCGATTTGATACGCCAATCCTTGAAGCCGCAGCCGACCGCCAGCTCTACCCCGCCTATACTATCTACAATCTCTTCAAAACCTTCAAAATCAACCCGTGCGAAATAGTGAATGGGGATGCCGAAGTTATAGAGGATCGTCTGCTTGAGCAAATTGACGCCGCCAATCGTGATCGCCGCATTGAGGCGGTTCATCGTTCCACCCGGTATGTAGACGTAGAGGTCTCGCGGTAAGGAGATCATGGATGCGGTAGGGCCATCACGGTTGATGGAAACAACAATCATGGTGTCTGTGCGCTTGATGCCATTGTCGCCAACCGGAGCGTCGCTGCCAAGTAGTAGGACATTCGTTGTTCCTTTGGGCACGCTGAAGGCAGGTACAGCCGTAGGGATGGCCGTGGCCGGCGTAGAAACCCCTTCACGAAGCGCTTGCGGTTCACTGATGCCCAGGGATGGCGCAAATTGTGGCTCGCTGGTGGGCGTGGCCGAAGGTGCTGGTGTGGCCGATGGCCGTACCGTTGCCGTTGGCGAAGCAGCCTTTGTTATCCGAGTCGCCGTGGCCTCATCTACCGCTTCTTCAACTTCCTTGATCACTTTCTTGGTCTCCGCTTCCTTCGTCCCGGTTTGAGTCGCCGTGGGCGCTACGGGGGATTCCGTGATCGATTCCGTAGCCGCGACAGCTACGATCGTCCCATTTTCGGCGACGGGAGAATTTTGGCAAGCTGTAACCATGGTGGCCAATAGAATTATGAATAGAAATAAAGTAGTCAGAGAATGACGGTTTTTTGATTGCTGCATTGTTTCGATCTTATAATCTTTCGCCGAACTTGTGATCCAGGCGTGTAAAAACGAAATAACCTAGCACGAAAACAATCACTGCGGTCACAAAGGTTCGGAAAAGGAAAGCTGGATTCATGCTAACCGGCCCCGCACTCTCATAAGTGCCCCACAGCACAGTACGGTAACCGTCAATGATAGATGCCATTGGATTTAACCAGCGCATAACCTGGGCCGGATTAAACGTGATGCCAAATAACGTAGCCGTTTCGCCGAACAACTCTAGCGAATAAAAGACAGGTGTCAAAAAAAACCAGGCCAACATGACTACTTCTAATATCATCATCACATCCCGGTAGAAAACGTTGAGCCCTCCCAGGAGCAGAACCAAGCCCAGGGTAAAGATGATCTGTGTAATTAAGATCGCTGGTACCCAAAGGGCATGTACGGTGAGACCAATCTTGAAGGCAAAAAGAAAGATGACCAAGACCACGAAAGCGATAGCAAAGTTAACTAGATTGGACAGTAGCGATGAAAATGGCAAGAGTTCTCGTGGAAAGTAGACTTTCTTCACGAGTGTAGAATTACCGGTCACGGAGCTCGTGCCGCTGATCATGGAGCCGCTGAAAAAGTTCCAGGGAATTAACCCCACGAGAACAAAAATCGCGTAATCCCGCGTTGAATCGTTGCCCATTACCGAGAAAAGTAATGTAAAGACGAGCATCATGGCCAGCGGATTGAGCAAACTCCATAATACGCCAAAGATTGAGTTCTTATAACGTGCCTTTAGATCACGCGAAATCAGATTGCGCAACAAATAACGATAGTGCCTCAGCTCCTTGTATTTGGCTATCCAGCCACCTTGATTGCCCTCAGCGTCAAAGAGGTAGACTGGGGTCGTATCCTCGTTCGTCTGGTTTATTTCAGCAGTCATCACATCAAATTTAGCGCATTGCGAATCAAGTTTCTATCATTTTCCCGGCGCAGCCGCATTCTTAGCGCTTACCGAGATAGCAATCGCGCATTATACCGTATTCAGCGACAATTGATAAAGCTTCTCGATATCCGCCATGTGCTCATCAATCCTACGCACCGGCCGGATGCCAGCTCGCCAATGATCCAGAAGCTCCGGGTTATCTAGTAAGTCACTCAGGATTTGCCGCAGGACGACCACATCACCGGTTGGGAAAAGACGGCCGTTCACGCCATCGTTAATCTTCTCCGTCATCGCCCCGATACGCGAGGCCACGATTGGAACGCCTACCGCGAACACCTCATCAATGGTCAGCGGTGAAACCTCAAACCACAGCGTGGGCATCACCACCACATCAAATTCAGCCAGGGCCAACCAAAGATCCTCGCGCGAAACCGGGCCCGCCAGATCAATGCTCGGATGCTGTATTTTGTCACGCAAGCTAGCGACATAATCAGGAAAAACAGTAGGGTCCCCGTACAGCGTCAACTGCACACGCTCCGGCGGAAGCGTATTCACAGCCTCAATGAGAATGTGGATCCCTTTTTGCCAGCCGATGCTGCCAACATAGCCTATGCGCAAGCATCCATCTCCCTTACGAAACTCCCGCCTCCGGCGGGCTACTTCCAGCTCTTCTTCCGGTAGCTCAATGCCATGGCGTATGATCACCATATTGGCGCCGGATATCCCGGCTCTGGCATAAGTGTGGTATACGAATTCGGTGGGTGCAATAACCCGGTCAGCTCGATCAAGAACCGCTCGTAAGCGACGGTTCCGCGTTTGCATCAACGGCGCGACGGCCGTGGCCATCCAACTTAGCTGCTTTCTTCCAGCCCGCGCCAGAGCACATTGGCCGCAATTAAGGGCACGCTCATCTGGTCCTTCACAGATCGTCTGGTCGGTGTTAGTCAATAGCTGAGCATTGGCACAGAAATACCAGTAGTCATGCATCGTTACCACGTACGGTATATTCGCCTCTACCAAGTGTTCGATCAGGCCTGTTGGCAAGCCCATCAGGTGTTGTACGTGGACAATATCAGGTGACTCTTGGCGCAAGACGCCCTTTAGGGAATCAAGTATTCGTCGTTGGCGGAAGGTATCACGAAAAACCTGTGTGCGCGATCTGAGTCCCAACGGGACGCGATAGATATGAACCCCTTGCCCTTCTTCCGTAATTTGCATCTCCCCGATTTCGCTCAATGGTGAAGGGCAGAAGACCGCAACATTGTGGCCCTTTATTGCCTGACCAATGGCCAGTCTTTGAGTGTACAGTTCTGTACCACCCACATAATCGGGAGGATATTGGTGAACCAAGTGCAAAATACGCAAAATTATCTCTTGTGGTATGTGTCAGTTATGAGGTTTTCATTTCAGGTCCATGTACATCGACGACCTCACGATATGCATCAACTACAATATCTGTCACTGCTGCCCAAGTATAACGGGCGACTAGCTTCTGATATCCGTTCTCCCCCAATGCTCGACTTAACTCTTGATTCTCTGAAAGCAATTTAATCGCGCTAGAAAGAGAAGAAATATCTCCAAATGGTACCAGAATGCCATTCTTACCATCATCAACGACGTCGGGAATACCTCCGGAGGCGGCGGCAATAACAGGGCGACTGTAAAGCCAGGATTCAAGCAATACAATTCCAAAGGAATCGCTGCGTGACGGTAGCAGCAACGCCTCGGCCTCTTTAAGATACGCATGTTTGAGGCTCTCTTCCACGTAACCGAGAACATGCAGAGCTTGCTGGTCAGAGGCCGGCAAGTCATCGTAAAAACGGTGAAACTCGTCAGTTTCTCGGCCAATCAACACCAGGCGAATATTGCTTCCCTGATTTCGTAGGTGCAGCACAGCCTGCGCGGCATGGATAGCGCCCTTATCGTAGCTTGTCCTGCCGACGAATATTACATAAGGGCTTAATATTGCGCCGGCTTTGGGCATCGTGACAATGGTTTCTGGTATATCAACGCCTGGACCGGCAACCTTAAATTCAACGTGATCAACACCCCGTTCCTGCAATCCACGGGCTTCAATAGAGGTATTGGTTAAAAGCAAATCGGCCGTAGATAACATGTGACGCTGGTGTCGCATCGTCGAATTCAAGGCAACACGATCGCGTGGTCCGGCGCCGAGGTGTGCAAGGGGTGAAGCGATAAACGGCAGTCCATTCTGACGCGCATACTTCCACCCCGCCATCATAGCGTGTTCCCACGAGATATTGAAACCGTGAACGACGTCGACCGTCCTATTGATGTAGGTCAATGCCTGATCCAATTTCACCAATGGCGGCACCCGTTTGGCCATAGTCTGCAGCACAGCAATGGTACCCGGTAAAGCTGACAACATGACCATGCTTTTTCGCCAGGCCAGCAAACCACGAATGCCACCGGGCATCTTCCGGATCGGCGTCCTGACAATTTTCAAGTTCGAGCCCACAGTTTCGACCTTAACATCCTGACCACAACCCCGCCATAAATCAGGTTCTTTCAACGCTGTGCTGGTAAGAATGGTGACAGCATGCCCGCGATCGACGAGATGCCTGGCCAAAGTGCCAGTGTGACGTTCACCACCGCCGATAAATGGCGGGAATGCAGGTGTAGCAATCAGAATATGCATTAAGAGAGAAAGGTAGTTGACGCCAAAAGCATATGCGAAGCAGGCATAGGCTGTAAATCTATCGAACCAACGGTAGGAAGTTCTTGCTAAGCTGGTTCACCACCCTCACCTTGACGGGAACGGTATCGGTCATCTCCACCGAACCGCTGTGAGACACCTCTACCTCGACATTGCCCAAAGTATGATCGCCAAGAGGCAATCCACTTGGCACACGGACGTTTACTCCGATTTCTTCCTTACCCAGCATGATTCCAGTAGTTTGCGGAAATGTGATATTAGTTGGCTGGTTACTGCGAACTTTCCAATCAAACTTGCCTAGACGGCCGAAAACAATTACTGACTGCTCGTGCTCCGCTCCCTGTCCCACCTCTGCAAACAGAAATATTTCATTCGTAATAACCTTTGCCACTGGCTCTTGGGCGCCACCGCGCGCTGCATCAAGCTTAAACATCGGCCAATCAGCTAATGCCGAGGAGGTGGGTAAATCCCAGACCGTCAATTTGCTATTCTGAACCACGAGTTCAAGGTGTCCATCACCATCGAGATCCCCTACGGCGGGATTATTCCACAACGGTCCATCTGTATAGTAGTATGGCCGGTTGCCTTGGGGGTGTACGGCCGTCAACTGCTGGCCGCGACCGTCAACAATGACGATCTCCCATGCGTGGCGCAGGAAAATCTCCATCTTGCCATCGCCTGTAAAATCTGCCAGGATGAAGGTAGTACCAGTATCATATGGATCCAATACTTGATCAAAGTGGGTTCGTGGCGTCATCGGAAAACCGGATACGAGTTGCCCGTTGGCATGCCAAGCATAAAGTCGCTTGTCCTCCGCAGCCACTACAATATTCGGCAGACCGTCCCCGGTGATATCACCGATGGAGGGTGACGCGGGCACAGATCCACCTACTACCTTGCCACCCTGCCATCCAGGCAAATCATCTCCCTGTTGATCCAGGCCATAGAGTCTGAAACCTTGGGTTGGTTTGTCAGGGCTATTTCGATGGTGAAAAGTACCGGTTCCAATGAAAATCTCGCCCAGACCATCGCCATTAATATCGATGACAGCCGGCGTTGACTGGATGATTTCATACTTATAGCGGGGAAAGCCTTCTAGCAACTGTCCATTGCGATCAAAGGCATAAATGGAACCACCACAGCGGTCTGGCGAATAAGGTACCCGGTAGGGGCAACTCCAATTCTCATAACCCCCCGGAAAAGTATTGGCAAAGCTGCCCTCATCGCTACCAATTACAATTTCCAAATAACCATCGTTGTTAAAATCGGCCAATGCAGGCGAACTCCAGATAGTATCGGCGAGCTGGTCCTTCAGATTATCCCATCCAAAACGAGCATAATGATAACTATCTGGCGGAAAACCAGACACGAGTTGTCCATCATGGTGCAGTGCGTAAAGTCGCTTGTCGAATGCTCCGAACACAATCTCCAAATCACCATCCATATCCATGTCGCCGAGGGCGGGAGTAGAAAAGACGGAGTCAGCACACCCCGCTGGAGGCACATCGTTATCATACGTTTTGAATGGCCAACCTGCCTTGACGCTCCCATTATGTTCGAGAACGATGACGCCTCCTTGCGTACAGATCGTGCCGTGGATCGTTCCCGCCCCCACAACTACCTCCATCTTGCCATCCCGGTCAATGTCGGCAACAGCAGGAGAGGAAGCGATGCGCTGCTTCCCGGCGCTCATGCCAAAGGCCGGACCGATATCCTTCTGCCATACGAGGGAGCCATCATGCCGGTAGACAAGCACATGGCCATTATTCGTACCCACCACGATTTCTTGTTTTCCGTCCCCGGTTATGTCAGCCAGAGCCGGAGATGAAAGGTGGCAGTAAGTATCCGAAGATGACCAGGGGCAAGAAGTTGCAGGTAATGGTCGCACCCATTTGGGATTTTGCTGGCCTGAGGTTAAGTCGCTCGAAGCGTGCAGCAGAGTCACGTTAAATGCCAGGAAAAATATTGCAATTGACCAGGCAATGATGACGCTCCTGAATCCAGGTATACGATGAGTCATTGCTATTTTCTCCTCTTCTCGGTGATTTTTCGTGCGGCAAATAAGGGTTTTGTCCCGTGTGGGCAATACCTTTACCAGAATGCACCACCGCGAATTATACTAGCAGGCCTCAACTATATGTAAATGAAAACCTGCGAATTCTCATTGAAATAAAATATTCGAGGGGCACATTTTGCACTTTGCTCGCCGGGTCTCTAACAGAGCATTAATAGATTTATGAGAACATTTACCGACACAAAAGTTTGCCTAAGCCATCAAGGTGCAACATAATCCCATCACCTTGAGAGGGCAAGCGAAAACTTTATGCGTAACAACTTACTCGATCTAATACAAGCAACATATCATGGAATCATACCTGAAGAAGCGCGGCTATTTCTGTATACACATTCACCGGAATTTGTACAGAAACAATTCGACGAATTAAGCGGCCGGATTCAAGAAAGACCTTTTTCACCGAGCGACTTGAAACTGCCAAATCAGCCTATCGGACCCAGCCGTTTTCCGCGCCGTATCAACAAACTATGTGATGAAACGGACTGGTTCGGCGAGGAATGGCTAGGTTTGCTTGATGATTTAGGCGAATCCCATTGTCGCACGAGGAAACATCGCAAGGCCTGGGAATGGGCACAAGGCGTCTACGCGTTGCAGCACCTAAATCTTCTTCGTCAGGATGCCACAGGCATTGGCGTTGGGGCGGGTGTTGAGAGCGTCCTGTTCTACATGGCCAACCAGATAAAAATGGTTTATGCCACAGATATTTACGGTGAAGGCACCTTTGCTGAAGTAACCGCGCATGCCGATATGATGACCGATCCCGCACGCTACGCCAGGATCCCTTTCCGCCAAGATCACTTGACAGTGTTGCACATGGATGGACTAAACTTAGAGTTCCCAGACAATCATTTCGACTTTGCTTTTTCCTTTTCGTCTATCGAACACTTTGGCGGCCACGCGGCGGCGGCTCGATCGGTGCGCGAAATGGGCCGGGTAATCAAGCCCGGGGGCGTTGTGGTTTTAACTACCGAGGTGACACTTAACGGCCAGACACATGAGGAATTTTTCTTACCCGCAGAAATTCAACAATTCCTTATCGATGCCACCGGCTTACTACCTATAGAAGACATAGATTACACAATTTCAGCACAGACATTGGCAAACGTAGTGGATTTTGATGCACCCGATTTAACAACACGAGTTCCGCACATTGTACTCAAGAAAGATAATGTATGCTGGACATCAATCTGTCTTGTACTCCAAAAACCAGAATCCTAGCAGGCTGTCGGAGAAGTTGGTTGCCGTTTTTTTCAGAAGAATTTCGAACCAAGTTGTATTTTCGTTCACCACAGTCCGTGAAAAGGCTGTGGGATCGCTTGGGAAACAGCGCCTTTGCAAAAAAAATATTCTCAAAAATCTCTGAAAACGATGTGCGATTTTCGATTCGATTCTTCTGGTTTCATGAACCCTCTTCAGAATTGGTACAGCAATGGTATACACATGCAATTCGTTTCAGTTTTGACCGCAGCGGATTAGTGCATGAATTGCAGCATAGCTCTCAAGCACTACAGTTTGAACCTGAGTTGAAGAACGCTCCAGTGCCAGTTGAATCCGACTACATCGATTTTTCCTACCGTCTTTTTCTTAGACGGGAACCAACTGAACGGGAGCGCAAAGACTGGCTGCAGAAACTTCGGGACACGAATTGGTCTTTTGAAGCATTTGTTTCTAGCTTTGAGGACAGTCATGAATATCGACAGAGACTTAAAGTTGAAGCGCAGCCATATCTGGTAGAGTTAGACCAGTTCAATTTATACGTGCGACTTGGGGATTATTTCACTAGCGCACCGATCGCGCTAAGAAAGGATTATGAACCTTTTATCAGCCATCTTATTGATAAGATCGTGCAACCGGACGATTATGTAGTCGATGTCGGGGCGAATGTCGGCTATCATGCACTTCATATGGCTGTCCTAGTTGGCAATCGAGGAAAAATCTTCGCGTTTGAGCCACATCCTGGCAACTGTGAGCTGATTGAGCTGAGCGTTGAGGCAAATCAGTTCACCAATCTTCAGCTTTTTCCTTATGCCGCGGGCGACGCTGCAGGGGAGATTGAACTATTGGTTGAAGGGAACCATACAAACGCACGGTTAAACTCAAACCCAGAGTTTGCTAGTCCGAGGGCGGAGCGATATCCTGTAAGAATCGTCAAGATTGACGATTGTCTGGGACACATCCCCCGACTACATTTCGTCAAGATTGATGCAGAAGGGGCCGAGCCCATGGTCGTCAGCGGGATGTCTGACTTGATCACCCGTCACAGGCCAATCTTGCTCTTTGAATTCTTTCCCGACTTCATTAGCATGACAAGTCAAATTGACCCGCAACGGTTTCTTGGCCAAATTACCGATTTTGGTTACAGATTGCATGTCGTCGGGGAGACACGGCGCTTGACTGAAGCCTCTACTCCCTCACAAATCATGCTTAAACAGAAGGACAGTGGCATTACTCACGTAGATATTCTTGCAATACCTGTAGAGCTAAAAGGCTCCCCATTTGTGTAGAACCAGTCACAAGGTTGTCCCGGCGGATATGCTAGAGTAGGCCCAGCTTTTTCAAGTAGTTAGCCCACAATTTGCGTACAGTAGGCTCAAGGAATGTCCTCACGCGCTCATTTTGTCCAGAAATGATGCGCTGTCTTAGATGTAGGTCTTCTACTAGCAGGTCGACCATTTCGGCCAACGATTCGTAATCTTTATCGTGAAACAAGACCCCTGCTCCACCCATCGTTGAGGGAACGGCCGCAGCAGCATAGGCCAGGACCGGCAGCCCCAAGTACATGCTTTCGATCAGCGGCTTGCCGAAGCCTTCATGCTCGCTCATAGACACGTACAAGTCAGCCATGCGGAAGTATGTGACCATTTCTTGTTGCGTTACATGTCCAGGGAAAACTACCGCATCAGCCACACCCAAATTCTTGGCAAAACGACGCAACCATAACCCGTATTCTCCTGACTGCTCGCTGCCGACCAATACCAGTCTTGCATGTGCTTCAAAACGCCGGTAGAAATAAAGTAGCTTAATCAGATCTTCCTGCCTCTTATTGGGAGTCAGTCGCCCCACAAACAGGATCATAGGACCGTACCTCTGGCACGCCTCCTGGACCTGGGAGTCAAGAGGGTGATCATACCGCCCTTCGTCCAAAGTAATTGGCAACACCCCTGTTTCTTGAAAGTTCAACCCTTTCAACTCTTCTTCGCTGTAGGGGGAGGCTCCTAGAGCCAGGCGCGTGATTGGCCTTATCTTTGTTAGCTGTTCCCGCCCGCGTTCTAACTCCCGGGTTAAAGCCGGGTCCATCGACACAAAAAACTCAGGCGGTGTAATATTGTGATAGATCAGGATCAAGGGGATTTGATGAGCATTAATCTGATCTAGAGCGGTCGATCCGATTGCGTGATGAAATATCAGGCATTCTTCTCCAGCCAGGGAAGAGGCGCTAAAACGGCGAACCTTGCCCTTCATTTCCGCGCCATAGTGCAAGGAATAAATCTCAGAGGTAAAGCCCATTTCGCGCAGCCAACGGCGGATTAAGAATACGTGGTCGCTGGTCGCATCCCCACTTGAGGCCGCTTCAACCACCTGGTGTAGAACTTTCTTTGCCATAATTCGTCAGTTCGTCTCCGCCTTCCAACGCTTTAATGTGTCCGAAAAACGTAAAAACACACGATCCCAACCGTAATTTTGCTCGACATACTCTCGGCCATTACGCCCCATTTGCCCCGCGGCGGACGGATTATGCTTCAACCAATCGACAGCCTCCTTGAACTCCCCATAACTTGCAAACCAAAGCCCTCCTTTACTGCGTTCAACGTGCCCGCTTGTAACCGCGCAGTTAGACCACACCAAAACCGGCCGGCTGGCCAGCCACGATTCCATGATCACCAAGGAGAAGCTTTCGTTGCCCGAAGGTTGGCAAAGCGCCAATGCCGATGCATTTAACCGCCTTTTTTCTTCTTCAGATATCGGGCCACGAAAATCAAAAGCGGGATGATCCGGGGGTCTGCGCGGGCCGTCCCCCGCCACAACAAGACGTAGGTCGCCAACTTCCTCCGCGTAGCGCGCCACGTAACTATAAAGAATCGGCACGTTTTTGCCCTCTTCCAGACGTCCGACGTATAGTAAAAACGGCGAATCAGTTTTGGGCGAAATCGGCGCTCGATCTGACAGCTTTACGCCACCCCCCAGTATAGCGCTACGGTGGATGTTCATTCCCAACTGATCCCTGGCCAGTGCCGCCTCCTCCGGTGATAAAAACACAACTCCCCACACCGATTCCAGCAACACCTGGAATGGCTCCATATAGGCCAGCACCTCATCGTGCAGACAGGGCCACATAATCACGCTTTCCCGCGCCAGCCAGGCCGCATGGTAGGTTATGGAATGCAGATAAGGCATGACGATCAGGGCATCCCATTCGGAATAATGGGCAGCAACGTGTTCGTAAAGTGGCGTACTCTGTGGCCCGCTTTCCAACCAACCATATTGTTGGGACAAGGGCAGCATGACACGCCGTAGCAGCTCTTTATTCAATAGTTGCTGTTTAGTAGGATCCCAGGGATCGACCGCAAATCGCAAGACCGGTAAACCGTCCTCCATGTGACGGCCGGGCGGCAGAACATTGCCCCATGTGGCGTATTCCGTGGCGCAAGTTGTCCACACTTCAACCTGCCATCCTCGTACCACTGCCTCGGCGGCCAAGCTGCGGGCCAGGCTTTCAGCGCCACCCAGAATCTCTCGCCCGAACCGCGACAAAACAAAGGCTATACGCATCTAATTACTGCGTTATCTCGGCGCGCAGCGCTTCAACTTCCGCCTGCAATTCCAGCAACCTGCGCTGCTGCTCCAGGTTAATGATCGCCGTGCGATTAAGCACGCCGATAAGTTCTCGGTTGACATTCGCCTGGTGCATTATCGCCCGATTCACGTAGAATATAGCCAGGCCGTGCGCTTGTTCCCTTATCATTTTCCACAGATTGCCCAGGATGGGCACCCGCGTCGCAGGTGAAGGTTGTAAGTCTACTTTCGTTTCAACCTTTGTATACAATTCGTTGGCCATCTCCAGGTGGTCATAAAAGTCAGGATCATAGGGAACATCATCGGGTCTGTCAGGAAATTGAGCACCGGCAAAGGATATGAACCGTTGTGAATAATATCCTAATTCAGCCCGGCGTCGTTGAATACGCTCCCTGATTTCAGCCATGATC
>JAACFF010000301.1 GCA_009937635.1 Chloroflexota bacterium | reverse complement strand
CGCAGTTTATCTCGATCGGGCAACCGCCCACCTTCAATACGCCGGGCGCGAATCATCTCGCTAATTAGCTGCCACCCTACTCCCGCCAAGAGCGACATTCCCAGTGCATATAGCACTAACCAGCGAGCCGGCGCACGAAAGTAGCTGAAACCGGGCAACTGGGCCAGTAACCAATTGAGCGGATTATACAAGCCTAATGCGAACAACAAACCGACAAGAGTCAAAGCCAATGCAGCAAAAACACCTGCTCGGTTTCGCCATTGCCATGCACCGACGATGGCCAGTGCTAGAATAGTCAAAGGTAGAAAGGCCACGTACTCGCTGAATAGTGATTGCCCATAAGCCGGTAACAATGCACGTGTGATCAAGAGCGGATGCAAGGAAAATGAAAGCACCTCGTTGCTTGGAAGTCCACCCTGACGCCCGGACAATCGTATCAACTCCAAAGTAGGAACGATCTGAATCGCGACCAACATGAGAGCAAGCAAGCCGCTCGAAATCACTATTAAAAAGGAGAGAACAAAACGCCGCAATTTCACTCTTTTCTGCTGCAATTCTTGGACATCAGTTACATATTCACTTACGTTTTGAGCGAATATCCAAATGACCAACGCCACTGCAGTTATGAAGGCAGTCTGGGTATGTCCTGCCAATAACTGAAACGAAAACAGAGCTGCGATTGCCAGGACTGAACTCAACCAAGAACGCCTGCTAGTTGGCTTGCTGCTTCCAATAACAAGCAAGAACCAGGGCAACCAGCTAAGCCCTTGAATCTGATTGATGTGCTCGACCTGCGCCGTAAGATAACCACCAAGCGCAAATGCAACTGCAGCCACCGTTGCCGAAGAACAATCAACTGCCATCACCTTCCGCGCTGCCAGGTAGGTCCCGGATCCGGCAATAAATAAATGTAATAGAATGCTCGCGTTTACCGCGTAGGGGGTATCCATGAACCACCAAAATGGCCAATTCAACGGATAGAAAAAACCAACCTGGCTATTGGCTAACAACGGCGTACCCATAAAAATGTTTGGATTCCAGAGCGGCACCCTTGCTTCCCGCAATGCGGCTGCCGCAGCTTGCCAATATGGATAGAAATAGAGAAAAGTATCCCCACGCGCCAGAATCAAATTGCTAAAAGCCATCTTGTGCAGAAAAAGCAGTACAAGCGTTACCAGGATCAAAAAAGGAAGCATGCCAGGATATAATGGCTTGCGAAAGAGTATTTTGCGCACCAATTTCCCTCTCACCGCTCGATCTGATAGAGGATCATGCCTGGTTGGTAATTCGTTTGCAACACCGGTTGAAGCCTATAACCTGCGGCTGCCAGTGCACGATGCACTGGACGGGAAGTGGCAGTAGCAGGCAATACGAGATATCTGTCACCTCCCGAGTCTCCAAACACACTTATATCTTCGGCCAACGCTTTCGCGTGCGGAAACCAGCTTACATAAACGCCTTTATCAAACAGGTGATATCGCCACTGCCAACTATACCAATGATCGTACAGCACCGTACCATAAGGCTCCTTTGCCAGGTATTGCGCTACTTGCCACGCCCCTTGATCAGCCGTAGGTTGCCCGCCAATTGGCCACTGACCATTACGTGCCATTATCACGTTCTGAGATTGGCTTAAGAGAATTATCCCAACCAGCATTGATACGACGCCTATTTGCACTTTGCTTTGCCCTTGTCGCTTCCGATAACGTCCTATCCGGTCACTGGTCCACACGCACGAAACCGTGACAGCACGCGCCAAGACGATAGAGAACAAGGGTACCAAGGGCAACAAGTACCGATCCCAAATCGGAACCGCAAGTAACCAGTGAATAATTAGATATGCCAATACAAATAGTATCAACATTTTATCCATTGAACCTGATTTATCCCGTCTACGATTTGCATGAATCCACAAGACAATAACGGCCAGCAAAGCCAGGCCAACCAAGATTTGCGAGCCTACTGACAAGTGTAAAATACGAGCCCAACCCCAAAGACGTGGACTTATTTCCCAGGACCATGCAGCCCGAACTCCGCCAAAGTTCACAATTTGATTGGACCATAACACCGGGCTACCACGCCTGGAGACCTCCCATAGGCTCAGAGCAAACAACGCAGAAAAAAATCCAGCTAGCCATCGTCCCCATTGTCGCCAGCTCCACCCCTGAAGCCAGGTTAGCCCAACCAGAAGCGGAACAAAAAGCCATGCCTGGAACTTCGTCGCAATTGCCAGCCCCATGAATAGGCCAGACAATGCGGGACGTGATTGCCCGCTGGCCAATAACAAGGCCAGCACAAGTAATGCAACCAGCAATGGATCGGTAAAGGCTGTTGCACTGTACTGGATAGACAGCGGCGAGAGCACAATCAAGAGTGCTGCCAGCACTGCCGTACCTGCTTCATGATATAATCGCCAGGCGAGCAATGCAGCCAGCGGCACGAGTAACATCGACGCTAAAAAATTAGGCAGACGCGCAGCCCATTCAACCGGGCCCACTAATGGGAAAAAAAACGCCTGCAAGTACATGATAAGAGGGGGTTTGTCAATAGTCTGCGTGACCAGTAGGGGATCTTGCCACACGGCAATTAAACGTGCCCAACTGGAAAACAGCGCTTCGTCCAAATGAAAGCGATTTGCAAATAGACCTCTAAAACGGATGAAGGCCGCCACCCAGACTAGACCAGACAGCAATAGCTTGCTGCGTATCGGCATCACAAATGAACTTCTTAATCGACAAATCGATACTTGATGAGATAAAAAAAGGCCTTAGGACCTTCTTTCCACGGATTAAGCTTCTTGCCTTCGTCAAACTCACGGCCATTATATGAGATTGGCACTTCGTAAATGCGGTAACCTCGCTTCAGTACCTTTGACGTGATCTCAGGTTCAAATTCGAACCCTTTGGCTCGCAGGGGAATATCGCGGATAACGTCAGCTCGAAACACCTTATAACAAGTCTCCATATCAGACAGGATCGTATTATAAAGGATATTAGTAACCAGGGTCAGGAACTTATTACCCACCATATGCCAGAAAAACATCGCCTTAGTCGGACCACCACGAAAGCGCGATCCATAGACAACTGCTGCTCTACCCTCTTCAATCGGCCTAACGAGATCATAATAATCGCGCGGATCGTACTCTAAATCGGCATCTTGTATCAGGAGAATATCACCTGTGGCCACCTTAAATCCCGTGCGCAGCGCTGCCCCTTTTCCCTGATTGCGTTCATGAAATTGAATATTGATGCGGTCGTCAAGCTTGGCAATTTGTGGATACAGATCTTTTGTTCCATCGGTAGAACCATCATCCACAATGATAATCTCATCCGCGCGGTTCACGGCCAAGACTGCTAGGACCGCTTTTTCTAGCATGTCACATTCATTATAGACAGGCATAATAACTGAAAGCTTCACAATTCCTCTCTTCCTGACCAGGGATCTCTGACGCAGAATCACAAAACTGATCAAATAGTGCACAGATTTGCTTGGGCTTGATGAACTATTTTGCCAGAGCCAATTTGGATTATAACATTCACACTGTTCGCCTCAAAAACCAGATGAGTAAGAGTTGGCTACCATTAACCATCGTTCACGCTATAATCACCTTACCATTCAGCTATGCAGCACGCAGGCACTTGAATCCTTAGAAGACTCTTTAAAGAAGAAAACGACATGCTCTCAAACATCACAAATCTCATTCTGGATATGGATGGAGTACTATGGCGTGGAGACATGCCTATGCCCGGTCTGATTCCGTTTTTTGACACCTTGCGACAATCGAAGATCGGATTTGTTCTGGCCACAAACAACGCTACCAAAACGGCCGAACAATACAAACTGAAATTATCTAAGCTGGGCGTTGAAGTATCTGAAAACCAGATTCTCACATCCGCGGAGGTGACAGCATCTTATCTAAGTGAGAGAAATCCAGCGGGGACGCCCGTTTATATCATAGGCACCACGGGGCTCCACGATGCAATGGGAGCGAAGGGTTTTCAAATAATTGGAGCTGACGACGTTGAGAAAGGAGCCACCGCACCCCTCGTCGTTGCAGGTTTTACTCCAGATGCTGTATACAGGGATTTAGCAATGGGATCCCTCTTGGTACACAGAGGCGCTACCTTTGTTGGTACCAATCCGGATCCTTCAATTCCTAGCGAACTTGGTCCATTGCCAGGTGCGGGGGCATTGCTTGCGGTAGTTACCGCCGCAACTGGTGTCGAACCAATCACCGTCGGCAAACCAGGTCCAATTATTTTTGGGGAAGCAATTCGTCTTCTTGGTGGCACAAAAGAAAATACAGCAATGGTAGGAGATCGGTTGAGCACAGATATTGCCGGAGCGAAATCCGCTGGTTTATGGGCCATATTGCTCCTTTCGGGCATCAGTTCGCGTGAGGACATCGAGCAAAGTGACATTAAGCCGGATTTTGTGTTTTCCGGCATAAATGAACTAGCCAAAGAATTAACGAGGCAAGGTTAAGGCCCCTATTATGTCTTTATCTATCGCTCAATCTGCTATCAAAACAAATCTCTACGAATTGGGTATCGATCAATTAGCGGACGACTTATCTGAATTTGGCTATCCTCTCTTCCGGGCACGCCAAATCTGGCAGTGGCTCTACCGCCATTACGTCGACGACTTCAATGAAATGACAAATTTACCCCTGCCGCTTCGCCAGCAATTGGCCACCATGTTTACCCTGCGCAGTTCGACGATAGTCTCCTCCCAGCAATCGATTGATGGCCAGACTACAAAGGTACTTTTTCGCCTGGATGACAACCAGCTAGTCGAGACAGTCCTCATGAAGTATAGAAAGCGCAGGACCTTGTGTATTAGCACCCAAGCCGGATGTGCCATGGGCTGTGTTTTTTGCGCTACTGGCCAGATGGGGTTTTTTCGCAACCTAAGTGTCCCCGAGATCATCTCCCAAGTACTGCACTTTGCGCGCCAGCTTGGCAAGGAAAACCAAAAAGTCACAAACATTGTCCTCATGGGTATGGGGGAACCCTTACACAATTACAACAACACACTGGCTGCCGTTGACAGGTTTATCGATGACGTCGGTTTCAATCTCGGTGCTAGAAAGATCACCATATCTACCGTGGGCCTGGTTCCGGCAATTCGCCGCTATGCAGACGAACAGCGCCAGACGGCCCTTGCAATCTCCCTCCACGCCGCTACCGATGAAGAACGTAACAAACTCATTCCCATAAATAAGAAGTGGCCGATCGCCGAATTGATGGATGCCTGCCGCTACTACATACGTCGTACAAACCGCAGATTGACCTTTGAATGGGCCCTCATCAACCGGGAGAACGACACCCTCGAGCAGGCGCAGGCATTAGGTCGCCTGCTACAGGGCATGCTATGTCATGTCAACTTGATTCCCCTAAACCCTACAGATGGCTATGGAGGGGCTCCCTCTGAACGTGATAGGGTAACTGCCTTTCAGGGGGAACTCAAACGCTTTGGCATTTCTAGCACGGTCCGCGTCCGTCGTGGCATTGATATCCAGGCTGGTTGTGGTCAGTTGCGTGATCGCTACTCACGGGAACAATAACTTGCGGAACTTTCTATCGGACTTCAAGCCTTATACGCAACTAGCAACCTAGATACCAGCAAGGATCATCCTGATTGCCATTGGTACGAACTTCAAAATGAACATGCGGCCCGGATGAGTTCCCAGTATTACCAACTGCTCCAATCACATTTCCCTGGTAGACAATCTGACCTGGAAAGACATTTATGGCACTGAGATGACCATAAAACGTTTCGTACCCATTCCCATGATTAATCACGACAAGATTTCCATAACCGTAAATATTCCATCCAGCGAATGTGACCGTACCCGTGTCGGATGCAAACACCCCTGATCCTTCCGACAGGGCAACATCAATTCCTGGATGACCATACCAGAATCTCTGCGTGAAGTTGCTCGAGCTGACTGGAAATACGAAAGTTCCTGTTCCGACGATTGCTGGGGCTACGCCACTGCCTTCTCGCGAGGTTCCCCCTCTGACGGTAGACAGCGTTGGAGGGGTCCAGACAAACACCTCAGCAACTGCTCCTGGCACCAAAATCTGTGTATCCGGGTACAGTCGAAACGGAAACTCCAAGTTATTAGGTTCGTAGGCAATGATGTCTTCGACCGGAATTCCATACTCGGCCGAAATGCTTTCCAATGTGTCGCCTAACTCTACATCGTGCAGCACTGCATCAATGGGTAAAATGATAAGATCCATCCCTGGCTGCATAAGGCTAGATTCTTGGCTAAGTTTGGGGTTACCTCCCAGGAGCGTTTCCGTTTTTATACCAAATTGGTAAGCAATTCCTGAAGGCGTGTCCCCTCGCTCAACAGTATATATATCAAACTCATGAAACGGTTTCTTACCCTGGTAAGTCCCTGGCACAGGTGCTGGAGCGAGAGTTTTATCGCTTATAATCGGCAATGGCTCGGCCTGCAAATCTCCCGGTTGGGTTTTATCTTCAGACCTCTCGCGGAAGAACACGGCCGTTTCGCGAGGTCCCGGTCCGGAATCCTCACCGCGATCTTGTTGACCTTCCTCAGCAAGCACACCAAGCCGCAACCCCACTAACAACAACACGGCGACCAATAATAAAACGAGGTAGCCAGCATATCGTTGTAATTGTGTTTCTTTCTCCATCATCCAGATTTAGGATGCTATCACAAAGCATTGCTTTAACAAAAACGGGCCGCCTCAGCGACCCGCTTTCTCAATATGTACTTATGTGGCCAAGCAAGTAGTTAACCGCCTTACATATCGCGTGTCAAGTGTTCCAAGAACTCATAATTGTCTTTCGTACCACGCATACGCTGCAAAACAGCCTGTGTGGCACTTGAGATATCGTAACCAGGCGTATCCATTAAGTGACCCAACATCTGACGCATCGTATAAACCCTGGTTAGTTCATCTCCTGACAAAAGCAAATCCTCGCGGCGTGTGCTTGAACGCTCAATATCAAATGCAGGGAAGATACGCCGCTCCTGCAACCGTCGGCTTAGTAACAGTTCCATATTGCCAGTGCCTTTGAACTCCTCATAGATTACGTCATCCATTCGGCTGCCCGTATCTACGAGGCATGTAGCCACAATTGTCAAGCTACCTCCAAATTCCACATTACGTGCAGCTCCAAAGAAACGTTTGGGAGGATATAAAGCCCCCGGATCCAGACCACCAGATAACGTGCGCCCACTCGGTGGTACCGTAAGATTATATGCGCGAGCAAGGCGCGTGATGGAGTCCAATAGGACAACCACATCCCGCCCTACCTCAACCAACCGTTTCGCACGTTCTAGTGCCATTTCGGCAACCCGGCAATGTTGCCTGACCGGTTCATCAAATGTAGAGCTGATGACCTCTCCATCAATTGAGCGATCCATGTCTGTGACTTCCTCAGGTCGCTCACCGATCAATACAACCATCAGATGAATTTCCGGGTAATTGGCGGAGATGCCATTGGCCGTATCTTTTAATACCGTCGTTTTGCCAGCTTTTGGCGGAGATACAATTAGCCCACGTTGGCCACGCCCAATTGGAGAAACCAAATCCATTAACCTCGTGGAAAGTAAATTAGGTTGCGTTTCCAGCTTCAGCTTCTGATCTGGAAATATTGGGGTAAGCGTGCCAA
>JAACFF010000300.1 GCA_009937635.1 Chloroflexota bacterium | reverse complement strand
GGGGGGGGGGTGGCTCTCGTTGGCCAAGTTCCCCAGGGCCTGCCAGCGTTGGTGATTCCCCAACTCTCATTTATCATGGATAATCACCCGGTAAGGGTTCACGAAGTTTATCTTCAAGCTTCTGCCTGTCCTGCGAATTCAAGCTCATTGTATAACTAGGCGCAGGGCCGACACGATCAAGAAATGGCTGCCAGTAATCATCAAAGTTCTCCAATTCAGTAGTTACTTCAATAGGGGTTTCCACTTTGCCATGAATCATTCATAGTCTGCAAAATTCTGTGCTGGTCAATCCTCCATCGCTCCGTCATAATACAATAAAGGAGGAGAAATCAAAATGTGGGTTTGACTGATTATCACTGAACGAGGTGAATAATGATCCTGAAAATCGTATCCCAACTCACCCAGGCGAGATTTTATTAGAGGATGGACCCATGAAAAAAACAGTGTTGGTTACCGGCGGTTCAAGCGGAATCGGAACAGCCATTGTAAAGCTGTTTGCAGAGAAAGATTTCAGGGTGTTGTTCACCTATAATTCGCGCAAGGAATCTGCCCAGAAGATTGTCGAGCAATTAGAACCCTTTGATGTACAGATGTTTCATTTTTCCCAGGGAAACCTTTCATCGCAGGAGGCGCTTCTGGCAAAGCTTCCGGACAGGATTGATGTCCTGATCAATAATGCAGCGGTGGGTTCGGCAACGGTCAAAAGGATATCAGACGATAGATTCGTGCAAGATCGCAAAATGTTTGAAATCAATGCGCTAGGGGTCTTATGGTTGACGGAAGCCATCATACCCAAAATGACGGAAAACGGTGGGAAAATCATCAATATCAGCTCAGTCGGCGGTGGCATATTCCATTTCCCGGGATTCTTGCTGGCCGACGGCATGAGCAAAGCAGCGCTGACCTTCATGACAAAACAGCTTGCAGCGGAGCATGCCCATACGAAAATTGATGTTTTTGCCATTTGCCCCGGTGCGACAGATACGGATATGTTCCAGTCCAGCACACTAAACAAACTTTCTGACGATCAGAGAAAGGCTTTCGTGGAAGCGCTGCCGAAAAAAAGATTGATACATCCGGGTGAAGTTGCCCTGATCTGTGAGTTTCTTAGCCAAGAGCACTCCACGGTCATGCACGGGGCTGTGATTGATTGCTCGTTGGGGCTGGGGGTTAGCCCGGGGATGATTAAAAAATAACTTCAGGTTGCTCAATGATATCAACAAGAGGAAGAAAAATGATCGGGGAGCCATCCCCGCTGGTTGTTGCTCACTTCAAATGCGCTGGCGATAAATTTTGTCCTGACACGAACCCTGAAGGGATCATTAACTTTGGCACTGCGGAAAACCACTTAATGAATAGTGAAATGCTGGAATCTTTATATGGGCTGGTTTTTCAAACTACATGGAAGAACAGAGCTTTGCAGCGGAAATGGAATTGTTTGATAAATTGTTCAATGAAGCGCATGTCTCTATTTCGCCGGGGCAGTTTTTCAATTCCAACACACCTGGCTGGTTCAGGATCTGTTTTGCGCAGAAGGCGGAATACATTACAACAGGGGTAAGGCGGTTGAAAGAAACGCTCATCCAATAAGATGGGCCTATGGGTTGGGTGAAACCTCAGAAGTCAGTCTTTGCTCGTTACGGATCGAGTCAACAAGGCCATGAGCAGCATTGCCTTCGGTCATGACTGCCGCCTTCACCGCTTTTTCAGCCGAGGGGCCGACGGCGAAGACGCCGTGGTTGACCAGCAGGTTCGTCTCCGGGTCGCGGGCGCTTATGTTGCCGCTGGTCCAGGCCATCAGGCTATTCATCGGTAGCTGATCGTGTAGTGTGCAAATTTCTTCACGTAGTTCTGACAGCAGCATCTTAGGCCTCCAATTTATTAGTCCTGACTTCCCGTTTGAGCGTCTTCAAACGTTTCATGGCGTTGTTGGCGCCACGGCCGAAATAGTCATAGAGTGTTTTGTATTCGGCGTAGAGCGCATCATAGGCCGCTTTATTCTCGGGGATGGGCGAAACAACCTCATCGCCCAATTGGCCCATCTTATCTGCCGCGGTCTGGATGTCGGGATAGACGCCGGCGGCGACGGCGGCGTGCATCGCCGAGCCTAAGGCGGGCGACTGCGCTGAGCCCGCTAGTTTAAAAGTCCGACCGGTCACATCAGCGTATATCTGGCGCAGCAGCATATTCTTTTCCGGCAGCCCACCAGCAGCGACAAGTTCCTTCACGGCAATACCCCGATCTTCAAAAGCTTCAATGATCTCGCGCGTGCCGAAGGCTGTGGACTCGATCAGTGCACGGTAAATGTCAGGCGCACGCGTGGCCAGCGTCATGCCGATCAGCAGTCCGCTAAGGGTGGTGTCAACCAGCGTTGAGCGGTTCCCATTCCACCAATCCAGGGCAACGAGACCGTGCTCGCCAACGGCTTGCCTGGCCGCTTCTTGCTCGAGGTGCTCGTGCAGATTCAGACCCGCCTGCGCCGCCGCTTCATGGTATTCAGGCGGCACGGCGTTGTCGACGAACCAGGCAAAGATATCGCCCACGCCCGATTGGCCCGCTTCATAACCGTAAAGGCCGGGAATGATGCCGCCGTCGACAACGCCGCACATGCCGTCCACCTCTTGTAGCTCTGTATCGGACATGATGTGGCAAGTCGAAGTGCCCATGATCATCACCATGACGCCCGGGTCGGTGGCCTTCACCGCCGGGGCGGTAACGTGGGCGTCAACATTGGCCACGGCGACGGCAATCCCTTTTTTCAAGCCGGTGGTCGCCGCCATTTCCGCGGTCAGCTCCCCAGCTCTATCACCAAGTTGGGCGAACTCGCGGCTCATCTTGCTGTCAATCACGTCAGCAAAATCGGGATGCAGTGCGGCGAAGTATTCGCGGCTGGGATAATGACCGTCTTGCACCATTGCTTTGTAACCGGCTGTGCAGGCGTTGCGCGTTTCATTGCCTGTCATCTGCCAGATAACCCAGTCGGCCGCTTCTAACAGGCGGTCGGCGGCATGGTAAACCTCCGGCGCTTCTTGCAGGATCTGCAAAGCCTTGCTGAAAAACCATTCAGAAGAGATTTTGCCGCCGTAGCGGTTGAGCCAGCTCTCGCCCATCTCGCGCGCCGTTTCATTGATCTGGTCCGCTTGCGGCTGGCTGGCGTGATGTTTCCAAAGTTTCACCCAGGCGTGCGGGTTGTCGCGCCACTCGGCGAGTGCACGCAAGGGCGTGCCGTCCGCCTTGACGGGCATCATCGTGCAGGCCGTGAAGTCGATGCCCACGCCGACGACCTCATCCGCAGACACGCCGCTTTCCGTGAGCACAGCAGGCACCGTCTGTTTAATCGTTTCGATATAGTCCAGGGGGTCTTGCAGAGCCCATTCAGGCGGTAGTTGTTTGCCCGAACCGGGCATGATGTGATCGATGACGCCGTTGGAATAGTCGAAAACGGCCGTGGCCACTTCTGAGCCATCGCCCACGTCCACCAGTACCGCCCGACCCGACAGAGTGCCAAAGTCGATACCAATTGCATATTTTTTCTCGTTCATTTTACGGTCCTTTTTGGGGCTTTATGATTACTTTCAATCCTTCTCGCGCTTCCGCTTTTTTGAATGCTTCGGTGCCTTTTTCCAGTGCAAAACGGTAGCTGACAAGTGGTCCAAGGTCAATAGCGCTCTTCGCCGCCAGTTTGATCGCGCGGGGATCAGTAAACTTCATGTGCCGCACCACCAAGTCAGCCCCTTGCGGCGTGTCACGGAAGCCCTGAAGTTGGTCTTATCGTTCGGGGGTATACTGCAGGGTTTCTCAGATAAGTCGATCGGGATTGCTATACCAGGGTACATCTATACTATTCCCTAATTTCTGGGCGGAGGATGGTCTTCGGCCCAACACAGACACAAACTCTATAGTTTCTGTCAGAGATTATAGTATGGAATCATAAAGATAATCAAAGCGTTTTAACATGCCAATGATTGCCATCCGAAAAGGCGAGCCAGGATGGGGCATCATAGGAATAATCTTTCTCACCCAGATGGCAGCAGGATCGATACCTCTTTCGCAACAAGGGTAAGAGTGCCAGATACAGCCTTTTCACTATCCAAGAGATCATAGAACTCACTGTTTAGCTTAACTGTCTTTTCGAAGTCAGAATGATTCATCAAGAATAACAATGGCCATTTTTCCGATGCCTTTTCAGTAACCTCAACACCTATAGGAGTATCTAACAAGGGCTTAACATTTGCCAGATCAGACACCCATTGGCTAACGGCGGCGTAAAAGGCAGCACCCCTCCACCCGTGTGATTCAATAAATATCTGTAGCGGGCCAGCAATAAGCATGCCTTTGAATGCCGGGCAGTTGTTAATAAGGTCACTATGAACATGCTTAAGGTAGCTTGTAAGTCCTTATTGCCATAATAGCAACGTAGGATAAACATCTTTTGTAAAGAAAGCGTAGCTGCTCAGGTTGATGGCGATTGTTAGAAAGCTAGTTCGGAAAAGATTTAGCCTTCTTGCAATTGCCTAAAGCGATTCCCAAAGTTTATCAATAATTTAGATTGGGCAACCGCTGATAGCTTCAGGCTTGGTAATCGTGCTTAAGTAACAAAAAAGGAGCCAGGCCTTGTATTCAAAACTTTGAGCACCATGGAGAAATTGGGATTATGAGAATTTTGATTGCCAGTTCGATTTACCCGGATGCCATCGAAAGATTGCGTGAAGAGCACGACGTGGTGTGCGCATTTAACGCTAAAGAAGATGTGCTGAAAGATGTGATCGTCGATCGGGAAGTGATTATTTTACGCAGTGGCGTGCAGATTACGGCCGAAGTTATGGCCTGCGCACCTGATCTGAAGCTGCTGCTGCGCGCCGGATCCGGCTTTGACAATATCGACGTCGATTATGTGAACAAGCGTGGCTTACACTTGGTTAGAATCCCCGGGCCAGGCGCTAAGGCCGTGGCCGAGATGAGTTTCACTTTCATGCTGGCCCTGGCGCGTAATCTGCTAGAAGCGGACCATCTGACACGGCAGGGACGCTGGGCTAAGCAGCAGCTAACAGGTGAACTGTTAACCGGCAAACGCCTGGGTATTGTGGGAGCGGGCAATATCGGCACACAAGTTGGCAAGTTGGGTGTGGCCTGGGGCATGGAGGTCATCGGATGTGTGGAACCGGCAACGCCCGAAGAGGCCGCGCGGCTCAAGGCGGAAGGCATTCGTATGACGGATATCGAAGAGGTGCTTTCTACTTCCGATTTCATCACTCTGCACGTGCCGCTGAATGAATTCACCCACAATCTGATCAATGCGCAGGAGTTGGCCATGGTAAAACCAGGCGCCTATTTGATCAATTTAGCGCGGGGCGGCGTTGTCAACGAACAGGCTCTGCATGCTGCCTTAAGCGAAGGGCGGCTGGCCGGCGCCGGTGTAGACGTCCACGAAAATGAGGGCGAGGGCAAGGTTTCGCCGTTGGCAGAATTGCCAAATGTCATCCTCACCCCCCATATTGGCGCAGGCACCATCGATTCCCAACGAGAGATTGGGGATATCGTCATTAACACGATTAGAGATTTCGAGGCGGAGTTGGCGAACGAGCTGACAGCCGTCAGCTGACAGCTATTTATTAATAAATGGGGCGTTAGGAGAGTTAGGTATGACCAAGAAAACCACTCAATTCAAGCAAATGTTACAGTCTGATCAGGTTGAGTTCATCATGGAGGCTCATAATGGGCTGAGTGCGACGATTGTCGAGGAGGCCGGTTTTAAGGGTATTTGGGGCAGCGGCCTGGCTATATCGGCAACCATGGGCGTGCGTGATAACAACGAGGCAAGCTGGACCCAGGTTCTAGAAGTGCTGGAATTTATGAGCGACGCCACGACTGTGCCCATCCTGCTGGACGCGGACACCGGATACGGCAATTTCAACAACGTACGGCGACTGGTGCGCAAGCTTGAACAGCGCAAAGTCGCTGCTATGTGCATGGAAGATAAACTTTTCCCCAAGACGAATTCCTTCATCAATGGAGAGCAGCAACCCCTGGCAGAGATCGACGAGTTCGCCGGCAAAATCAGGGCGGCAAAGGATACGCAAAGTGACCCAGATTTTTCCGTGGTAGCGCGGGTTGAAGCGTTTATCGCCGGCTGGGGATTAGGGGAAGCGCTGAAGCGGGCCGAAGCTTATTATCAGGCCGGCGCTGACGCGATCTTGATGCACAGCAAGATCGCCACGGCCGATCAAATCGTCTCCTTTATGGAAGAATGGAAAGATACATGCCCGGTTGTGATTGTGCCGACCATGTATTATGAAACACCTACCTCTCTGTTTAAGGAACTTGGCGTAAGCCTGGTCATCTGGGCCAACCACCTGCTGCGGTCCAGTATCAAAGCGATGCAGCAGACAGCCGCACAAATCCATGCCAACCAATCACTGGTAACAGTTGAACCTGAGATCGTCTCCGTGAAAGAGATATTCCGGCTGCAAAACGCGGCGGAGCTCAAGGAAGCTGAAAAGCGTTACTTGCCGGCTCAGGGCGTCGCCAGTGTACGGCATAAGGTGCTGGCGGGCTCTCTGAATTAAGTGCTGTGTGAACGAATCAGTTACGCCATTTTTCCGGAAACTTGAAGTTCCGGAAAAATGGCAGCGTAGAGGAGATTGAACGGGTGGGTTCAAATAAGCAACTTCCCCATGCCATCGTCGTCGGCCTAGACTGCATGACCGGCGTGCAGACGGCGCGCATATTGGCCGGTCACAAAATTCCTGTCATCGGGATCGCCAGCAATCCGGACCATTACTGCGCCAAGACTCGCGTGTGTGAGCGCATCCTGGCCGCCGACACCAAAAGCGAAGCGTTTATCGAGACCTTGGAATCCCTGGGGCCTTCATTGCCGCAAAAAGCAGTCCTCGTTCCTTGCACGGACATGAGTGTTTTGCTCATTTCACGCTATCGTCGGCGATTGGCAGAATGGTATCACATCAGTTTGCCTGACGAGGCGGTGGTGGAAATGCTGATGGACAAGATCAGCTTCGTTACGTTCGCCCAGGAGCATGGACTGGCCATTCCAGGCACTTTTTTCATCCGCAATCGGGCTGAAGCTGAAGGAGCAGCGCGGGAATTAAGCTACCCTTGCATTCTAAAGCCGCCGATGAAGACGCCAACGTGGGAAGAACATACCAAGGAAAAGGTATTTAAGGTCGACAGCGCTGCTGAATTCTTACAACTCTACGATCGCTGCTCTGGATGGGCGGATCTGTTAATGGCACAGCAATGGGTGGAAGGCAGTGACGCCAATCTGTATTCGTGCAACTGTTATTTCAATGCGGATGCGGAGCCCTTGGTCACTTTTGTTGCGCGCAAGATAAGGCAGTGGCCTCCAGAAACGGGGACGAGCTGCCTCGGTGAAGAGGTGCGCAATGATGCGGTGCTGGAAGAATCTATCCGTCTGTTCCGCAGCGTCAATTATCACGGACTCGGCTACGTGGAATTGAAGCGCGATGCACGTAGTGGCAAGCATTACATCATCGAACCTAATATCGGCCGTCCGACAGGCCGCTCGGCGATTGCAGAGGCTGGGGAAGTCGAATTGGTATACACGATGTATTGTGATGTCTTAAAACGGCCGTTGCCGAGAGACCGTGTTCAGCGGTACAGGGGCGTCAAGTGGATCCA
>JAACFF010000299.1 GCA_009937635.1 Chloroflexota bacterium | reverse complement strand
ACTCGAACGGAGAAAACACGGGCGATTATTAAGCGATACTACATCTATTTTGTACTGGCGCTGGTTGTGACAGTCTTCAGTGTCGTCAGATTAGACGAAGTCAACTGGTTTGAGCGAGGGCATTTCCTCAATCCCAATAATATCATCAACCTGCTGCGTATCTCGGTACCGATCATGACGGTGGCCGGCGCCTTCACCTTCTTGATGATCGCCGAATATATTGATCTGTCCATCGGCAGCGCCATGAGTTTGAGCGCCGTCGTCTTTGCCTGGTTAATCCTAAATGGCTCTAACCTTATTACGGCGATCATTCTTACCTTGGTCGTCGGCTTGATCTTGGGCGTCATCAACGGCTTTCTGGTCATGAAACTGAATATCACGCCGGTTATCGCCACGCTGATCACATTGAGTCTTTATAAAGGCATCGCCCTGCTGATCGTGCCTGAAGGCTTTTCATCGATCAGGACGATTGGCGATCAGAAGATGCCCGCCTGGATAAACAATTATGCGCGTGAAGATGTCTTGTTTGGCTTGCCCATGGCCTTCTTCGTGGCCATCGCCGTAATTATTGTACTTATTGTGGTCCAACGCAAAACTATTTTGGGCAAGTATTCGGCAGCTATTGGCGGCAATCCAGTCGCGGCCGAACTGTCCGGCATCAATCGCGTCAGATGGGTCTGGATTCTGTACATCCTAGTCGCCATGAGTGCAGCATTGGCCGGTATTGCCCGGGGTAGCTTCATGTCCATGGGCGACCCGCTCGCCAGCGATGGCATGGAACTGTGGGTGATTATCGCCGTGATGCTGGGAGGAACGAAATTTACAGGCGGCGAAGGCAATGTTGAAAAGACAATCATCGCCGCGCTCATCATAATCGTCATCACGGTCGGCATGTTGACGGTAATTCCAGCCTATTGGCAAACGTTTGCCTTGGGTGCTGCATTGCTAATCGCGGTTGTCATCAACTACCAGTTGGTGGGCGAAAATTAAAAGCAGATTGAGTTGCCAACCTTTCAGAAAAGTTGGCAGCTTTTAGGATTGGAGAGCGAAGAAATCCGGTTTACGATTCTTATGACGCAAACTGGCTGGGCGAATGTTAGCGGATCTAATATCTGCAAACCGGGTTTCTGGGCGATTGGAAGGAGAATTATTTATGCTGAAAATGCCAGTGGGCCTCTACGAAAAAGCGCTGCCCCCTGAGCTTACCTGGGAAGAGCGCCTAGCCGCAGCAGGAGAGGCCGGCTACGATTTTATTGACATTTCCATCGACGAAAGCGACGAGCGCCTTTCCCGCCTGGACTGGTCCGCGTCCGATAGGGGGACGCTGCGCCAAGCCATCGCCAATACCGGCGTGCAGGTCTCAACGATGTGCCTCAGCACGCATCGCAAATACGCCCTGGGTAGCCGCGATCCCAAGATTCGAAGGCAGGGGCAAGAAATCATGTATAAGGCGATAGAGTTCGCCGTCGATATCGGGCTGCGTGTGGTGCAGGTCATGGCCTATGACGTCTTTTACGAGCCGAGCGATGAAGAGACGCGGGCGAACTTCATGGAAGGACTGGCGCTGAGCACGCAAATGGCCAGCCAAGCCGGGGTGATGCTCGGTCTCGAAAATCTGGACACGCCGTTTGTAGAAAATGCCAATCAGGGTTTGCGTGTCATTAAGGCGATCAATTCGCCCTGGCTGAAGCTTTATCTGGACATGGGCAATCTCGCTGCCGCCGGGTACTACCCGCCCGATGAACTGCGGCTGGCCAAAAACAACTTGCTGGGCATCCACGTCAAGGACGCCGCGCCCAAAGTTATCCGTGGCATACCGTTTGGCGAGGGGATCGTGCCCTTCCGCGAGACCTTCGCGGCGATGGCGGAGATCGGCTTTTGGGGCATGCTGGCAGTCGAGATGTGGGGATATATGCATCCCGACGAGGATCCGGTTGAGGTTGTGACTTCCGCGCGGCAATTTGTCAATGAACTAGTGACGGAGGCGTATGCGGCCGTTTCCTGATTCGCTGATTTGAGGAGAAACGGTCGCGTTGGAGTTCCAGGATCCTTAACTATCAGCTTCAAAGAAATACTGAAACCCATTGGAGATATATCATGCTATTGGAGCAACTTCGCGAGATCGTTTGCAAATGCAATATGGAACTGCCGCAAAAGGATCTGGTCAGAGGGACCAGCGGCAATGTAAGTGGGCGTGACTCAGAAACGGGATTGGTGGTCATCAAACCCAGCGGCGTCAGCTTTGAAGAGCTGACGCCCGAGAATCAGGTGGTGGTTGATTTGAACGGCAATGTCGTCCAAGGGGATCTGAAGCCCTCAACCGATACGGATACGCATCTCTATGTCTACGGACGCCGGACTGATGTGATGGGCATCGTGCATACCCATTCGCCTTATGCCAGCAGTTTTGCCGCCTTGGGGCAGCCGATTCCGGCCTGCCTGACCACGTGCGGGATGCTGGGCGGTGAAGTTCCGCTGGGCGGATATGCGCCTATTGGTGGCGAAGACATTGGTCAGGAGATCATTGACAAGATCGGCCGTGCGCTAGCGATCATCATGCAGAATCATGGCGTCTTTACCATTGGTGGGTCGGCGCAGGAAGCGACCAAAATAGCCGTCGAAGTCGAGGAAATTGCCAAGATTACCCACTTGGCGATGTCACGCGGACAGCCAATTATGTTGACTGAAGAGCAGATCGATTACATGGTGAATCTTTATCGCCATAATTATGGGCAGTAAGAAATGCCAATCTACGGAAAAAGTGGCAGTTTTTAGGGGGTAACAAATGGACTATCTAGCCGGTATTGATCTTGGTTCGACTTCCCTTAAATGTGTGATCTACGACCTGACCGGTAATGTTGTCGCCAGCGGTACCCGGCCTACGGAGCAATATCATCCAAATCCGGAACAGCCGGAATGGACGGTGTGGCAGCCTGAGCAAATATGGGGTGGAACGGCCGCCGCCATGAAAGATGCGATTGCCCAACTCGACGACCCTAGATATATCAAGGGTGTGGCTGTGACCGGTATGGGCATGGATGGTGTGCCGGTCGACGAGCAGGGACAATGGCTTTATCCTTTTATCAGCTGGCATGATCCACGCACCGCGCCGCAGTTGCAGTGGTGGGAGGATATTATTGGTGCCTCCAGGACCTTTAGCATCGGCGGCAATACCCTATGGCGTTTCAGCACGGCGCTGCGACTCCTGTGGATGGCTGAGCATGAGCCAGACATCCTGGCGCGCACAGATAAGTGGCTGCTGATCGAAGATTTTTTGAATTTTATGCTCTGTGGACGCCTGGCAACCGACTATACTATGGCTTCCTGCACGCTCCTCTTCGATCAGAAGAATTGTGATTGGTCAGAAGAAATATTGAGCGAGTCGGGCATCGAACGCCGCTTGATGTGCGATGCTCACCCGAGTGGCACGTTCTTGGGTGGAGTAACGGCCGCTGCTTCCGCGGCTACGGGACTCCCAGAAGGAACGCCCGTGTTGCTGGGTGGTCATGATTACTTATGCGGTGCGCTGCCTGTTGGGGCCTTTACCCCTGGTGTTGTCCTGGACGTGACCGGTACCTGGGAAATCGTTTTGGCTACAATCCCTGCCCCGATCCTGACCCCTGAAGTGCAAAAACTTGGTGTAACAATCGAAACCCATGTAGCGCGCGATACCTATGCGGTCTGGGGCGGGGCCGTGGCTTCTGATATGCTCGAATGGTATCGTAAAGAGTATGGATATGAAGCCCAACAGCGTGCGGAAAAAGAAGGCGGTGTGGATTGGGATTATCTGATGTCCGAAGCCTCAGCCTCTCCTGCTGGCGCGCGGGGCGCCATGTTCCTTCCCCATATGTCTGCTGCCGGTTGCCCTCTGGTTGACGCCCGTTCACTAGGCGCTTTTGTGGGCTTGAGCAATTTTGCACAGAGCGGCGATATACTCCGAGCCATTATCGAAGGGCTAGATTACCAGGTTCTGGATATTGTAACGGCGCTAAAAACCGGCCTGGGCATTAGTCACGACCGGCTGATAGCCGTGGGTGGCGCAACGCGCAATCAATTCTGGATGCAAAACAAGGCCGATGTTGTTGGTCTTCCCATCGAAGTACCCGAAGTAGAAGAGGCCACGCCGCTTGGTGCAGCTATCCTGGCTGGAATAGGCGTTGGCCTCTTTAAGAACGAGCAAGATGCTTTTGAGCGCGTTTACAAACCGGGCAAGACCTATCAGCCAGATCCACAACTTTCATCCAAGTATGCCGAGTGGTATCAGATCTACAAACAACTTTATCCAGCCCTTGCGCCCATTAGCCACCAACTTTACGAACAGTTCAGAACCAAATAATTAGGAGGACGCGCCATGAACGAACCAGAACATTTATTGCAAGTACAAAATAAATTGGGAGAGACCCCGATCTGGGTTCCGGCAGAGAATGCTTTGTATTGGGTTGATTGGGGAGGCCGTCCTACATGCCGGTACGAACCGGAAACAGGTGATTTTAAAAGCTATTCTGTTGGCCCACCCGTGACTTCATTGGCGCGTCGTGCTTCGGGAGGATGGATCGCCATTGCCCAAAATGGACTGTATGCGTGGGATACAAAAACCAACGAATACGAACTCCTCGTCGGCCCGCCTAAGCCAGAAAAGCCAGATATTTGCTACAACGATGGCGCCGTAGATCGACAGGGTCGTTTATTGGTAGGAACGGTCGATATGCAAGACCCATTTGCCCCTGAAGGCTCATTGTTTCGCATGGACACCGATGCTTCGCTCCATGAACTTGATACAGGCTATGCTACAGCCAACGGAATCGGAATCAGCCCGGATGGTAGTACCGTGTACGTAGCGGATCAGCGCCATAACAAAATCATGATCCTGGACTATGATACGGATAGTGGCACAGTCAGCAATCGCCGTCTCTTTGCGCGCGTGCCCGATGAAGATGGGATGCCTGATGGGCTCATCGTGGATTCAGAGGGTTATATCTGGAATGGCCACTGGGCAGGCTGGAAGCTGACCCGCTACGATCCCGATGGAAAGATCGAGCGCCAAATCCGTTTCCCCGTAGAGCATGTGATCTCTTTTGCCTTTGGAGGCAAGGATTTGGATGAGCTCTTTGTCACGACCGCCTGGTGGGGTTATACGGATGAGGAGCGGCAACGTCAGCCCAGGGCCGGTGACTTGTTCCGCCTTAAGACAGAGTGTAAAGGACTGGTGGATCCTGCGTTTGCGGGGTAACTCATCAACGGAGGCAAGTTATGGGCAATTACCTTTTGGGTATCGATAACGGTAGTACAGTCTCGAAGGCCGCTCTCTTTGATTTGAAGGGCAAGGAAATTGCGGTTGCAAGCTGCGCGGCGGATACCGAGTATCCTCATCCCGGATGGACTGAACGCGATATGGAAATGTTATGGCAGAGCACGGCCACTGCTATTCGTGAGGTGCTTGCCAATTCGGGTGCCCGGCCAGAAGAAATCGCCGGCATTGGCAATACCGGGCACGGCAATGGTGTCTATCTGCTAGACAAGCAAGGTCATCCATTGCGCAACGGTATCCAATCTCTGGACATACGCGCCGCGGATGTAGTGACAGGTTGGAACCAGCGCAACCTTCATGCACAGGTATTCCCATTCACTCTCCAATCATTCTGGCCAGCACAGCCTAATGCGCTGCTCGTCTGGATTAAGAAAAATGAACCGCGCAATTACGAACGCATCGGCGCCATCTTGATGGTCAAAGACTATATCAAGTTCCGCCTCACAGGAGAGATCAGTGGTGATTTCACCGACATGAGCGGAGCCAACCTGATGGATGTTGGCAACAAGTGTTACTCGAGCGAATTGATGGCGCTGTATGATCTCTCAGAAGTGTACGACGCTTTGCCGCCTCTAAAGCATAGCAGCGAAGTGGCCGGACACGTGACATCTGCTGCAGCCAAGGAGACTGGGTTAGCTGTCGGAACGCCTGTCGTAGGCGGATTGTTTGATGTGGACGCCAGCGCCATCGGCTCCGGCGTCATCGGACCAAACCAGGCTTGCCTGGTTATGGGTAGCTGGAGCATCAATGAGGTCATTACCAAGGACCCCATAGTAGATCCCCGTTTGTTCATGACCACGATCTTTGCTGATCCTGATTTGTTCCTCACTATCGAGGGCAGCGCAACATCAGCCACCAATCTGGAATGGTTTGTGAATCAATGCTGCGGTGATGAGCGAGCTGAAGCCAAACGACGGGGGATCTCGGTCTTTGAGATTTGCAGCGAAGAGGTCGCCACTGTGCCCCCTGATGGTACGAATATTATCTTCCATCCCTTCTTGTATGGCTCGAACGTGCAGCCTACTGCACGGGCGGGATTCTACGGTGTGGCCGGCTGGCACACCCGTGCTCATCTGCTCCGCGCCCTTTTCGAAGGGGTCGTGTTCGGCCACTTGAGTCATATTGAGAAGCTGCGCGCGGCAGGAGGTCAAATCGACAACGCACGACTCGCCGGCGGCGGATCTCGCAGTCCGGTTTGGTCGCAGATGTTTGCTGACACGATTCAGGTACCTATGGAAGTTCCGGATGGTAATGAGTTGGGAGCTCGGGGTGCGGCTCTGTCTGCCGGTATTGGCGCTGGCATCTACCGCGACTATGAAGAAGCTGTCCAAGAAGCCGTGTCGGTTGTCCGCGTGCATGAGCCGATCCCAACCAACACGTCGCTCTATCTGGCGCGCTATGCCGAATACCAGCGAATGGTAGAGGTGATGCAAGAACCTTGGGAAGAGCTGAATAAGCTCAGCTGATTCAGTAGGAGACGAGTCCATGCTTGAGATGACGTCAGAAGAGCGCGTATTACGGGCCTTGCAGCGGCAGGAGCCGGATCGGGTGCCACATTTTGAGTGGCTGGTAGATCGCCGGGTGCGAGAAGCCCTCTGTCCTGGCTGTAAAGACCACAACGATTTCGCTTTTCAGATGGGGCATGATGCCATCGTAGTTGATCTAATTTATAAAAAAGAACGGGTAGGGTCGAATCGTTGGCGCAGCGAGTGGGGTTTCGTTACCCAGGATACGCCGGAGGAACACGGCATCGAGGTTGAATCGCCCATTAAAACAATGGCTGATTTTGAGCGTTATGCTCCTCCAGATCCACATGTGCCAGAACGGTTTGCCGCCATAGAAGATGCCGTCGAAAAATACAAAGGAGATAAAGCCGTTATCGTCCACCTCAACGATGTCTTTTCACTGCCACGCTATCTTATGGGCATGCAAGATTTGCTGATGGCGATAGTTCTTGACCCCGATCTCGTGAAAGCGCTGGTTGAGATGTCGGTACAGATTAATCTCGAACTGGCCAAAGAAGTTGTTGCCCGCGGGGTGAAGATTGTATATACCGGTGACGACATCGCTTACAACAAAGGACCACTCATGTCGCCCAAGCATTTTCGCGAATTGTTGTATCCTGGTTTTTGCCAAGTAATGAGCGGCTTCAAGGAACTTGGCCTATACGTCATTAAACATACTGACGGCAATCTCTGGCCGATCATCGATATGATTGTCGATTCGGGCATCGATTGCCTCGATCCCATCGATCCGTTAGCCGGTATGGATCTGGGAGAAGTTAAGGCCAAGTTTGGGCACCGGGTGGCGCTCAAGGGAAACGTAGATTGTGCCCATCTTATGACATATGGATCG
>JAACFF010000298.1 GCA_009937635.1 Chloroflexota bacterium | reverse complement strand
TTCCAATCAATGGCCACGGGTGGTTCGCTTTCACGTTCGGGCATCAGTGTAAGCGGCGGTGCCAGATCGCGTTGGGGTGGTATTTTTGCTGCTCTGTGGCTGGCCTTAATTGTGCTTTTGTTTGGTCCATTGGCTGAATTGGTACCCATGACGGTGATCGCCGGATTGCTTTTCGTCATCGGGGCCGAGCTTATCATGGCCCGTATTCCCAGCTTCATCCTGGTACACCGCACATCTCTAGGGGCTGCTGCGGCCCTTTGGATCACCTTCCTCTCTGCCCTATTCATCCCCCTGCAGTGGACGATTTTCTTGGGCGCGGGGCTTTCTCTTATTCTTTATGTCTGGGCTTCATCGCAGAAGGTTGATGCTCACGAGCTGACCAAGAGAGCAGAAGACGGCCGTTACGAAGAGCATGAGGTTCAAGATAGTTATCCTTCAGGCAAGGCGACGATTATCTCTCTAGGCGGCATCGAATTCTTCGCCGAAGTCCCGCTCCTGGATGAGAACTTGCCCGATGCTCTCCAAGCCCAAAACGCAGTTGTGATACTGCGCTTGCGCGGAACCGAACATATCGGCAGCACGGCCATACGATGGTTGGAGCGCTACAACAGTGACCTACGCGAAGGTGGCAACTTGCTGATGTTAGCAGGCGTGCAACCACGCTTGGTAGAAGAGCTGAAAAAAGCGAAAGTATTAGACCAAATCGGAGAAGAAAATGTGTTCGCAGCACAAACTGGTCTAGGTGCGGCCGAAGATGAAGCTCTAGAAGCGGCGCAGAAATGGCTTAGTTCGCGACCAGATCAGAAGGAAGTGGCTGCTGATAACGATACATAAACTGTCGCGTCCAAACCCCAACTGTACTGGATGAAATACAGCGTAGATAGGAGAGGCCGTTGTGGTTGAAATACGCTGGTTTGGAGACATGAAGTTAGGCACAAAAGGGTAGCTTCATGCCTCCACCAGTGCGATCTAGGCGATGCCGAATGTCATCATTGGATCAGTTAGACGAATAAATTCTATGTAGGATTTATAAGCCTTACCAATGAGGTATTATGGAGACGAGAAACATGATCAATGCCTTGCCCTTGACGATGTTCTTGGGCTCTAGTGGACTGGTTGTCGTGACTGAACATGGCCAAACTTTGGGCCTGGCCTTGATCATCTTATTGGTGTTCGGCAAGATCCTGGCCACGGCGGGAGCGATTTCTACTGGATTTATCGGTGGGCCAATATTCCCACTCCTATTTGTTGGTGGTGCGGCGGGTACGGCCGTTAATCTCATCTTTCCATCCATACCATTGGCTCTTGCTGTCGGCTGTACGATGGCTGCTCTGACCGCCGCCGCTTTACCGGCTCCGTTCATGATTACGATTGTTGTCCTCTTAGTCACCGGCCTTCCTGCCACTGAAGGTATCCCTTGGCCACCGATCTTCTAGGCCAGTCAACTAAAGAAGCATACGCGCCAGCACAGGGGTGGTTGGCGAAGAGAGAACAGATCCCCGAAACGGCCGAAACGGCCTCAGACAACGGTGACAATAACATGTCATAGGAAGCCAAATGTACGATTGTAATTAGGTGTGCAGGGCATCCCTATCTGAAGTGGCATATCCCGGTATTTGTCGATACCGGGATGCGCCTCAATTTGATCGAAAAAATATCATATGTTATTATAGCCGTAATCTTTATTGTTGCGGTTATTTTATTTTTGATACTTCGTTACGTATTCCATAGCTGAACTTCAACTGGAGAGAAAACCATGAGCAAGACAAACTCTTTATTTTCTGATCTACTCGACACCTTGGAGGAAAGACTCAAGTGGCATCAGCTGCCCAAGTTTTTAGGCCTGGTTGGGCTCTTAAAATTCCGTAATGAGTACCGTGAAAAGAATCTTTTTGACACGGAAGATCCCCCTTTTGAGGAAAACCCCGATCCCGGGGCGGTGCCGGAGGAGAAAGTGAATTTCCGCACGTTTGATGGCTCATTCAATGATCTAAGGTATCCGCGGATGGGTGCTGCCAACACGCGGTTCGGACGGAACTTCCCGCTCGATAAGGTACGTCCGGACAGGGCCAACCTGATGAATCCCAATCCTCGCCTGATCAGTCAGAAGCTCTTAACGCGAGATGTTTTCCAGCCTATCGCAGGTCTCAATTTACTGGCGGCGGCCTGGGTTCAGTTTCAAGTGCACGATTGGTTCGCTCACAAGGAGGGTTTAGCGGAAGAATGCCACGATATCCCCTTGGAAGAAGGTGATCCGTGGCCGGAAGATCAGATGCTGGTGCCACGTACGCCGCCTGAGCCCGCGAAAAGCGGCGCTACGCCAACTTACGCCAACCTTAATTCCCATTGGTGGGATGGTTCGCAAATCTACGGTAGCGATGCACAGACGGCCGAAAAATTGCGTGCCGGATTTGACGGCAAAATGAAGATCGGCGATGCCGCCTTGCTCCCCCTGGATTTGGAAGGGGTGGAGCTGACCGGCTTTGCGGACAATTGGTGGATCGGTTTGAGTATGCTGCACGGGCTGTTTGTATCTGAACACAACGCGATTTGTGACCGGCTCAAGCTGGAAAATACACACTGGTCTGATGACAAATTGTTCCATACCGCCCGGCTAATAAACGCCTCGCTCATGGCCAAGATCCATACCACCGATTGGACGCCGAATGTCCTCTCCCATCCGACCGTAGCCGCGGCCTTACGCATCAATTGGGTAGGCGTGGCCGGTGAAGAACTCCAGGAAATTTTCGAAGTCCTTGACGACAGCGATCTACTTGGTGGTATTGTCGGTTCTGAGCCCGAGCACCATGCGGCACCCTTCTCACTCACCGAAGAATTTGTGGCCATCTATCGCATGCATCCGCTCATGCCCGACGACTACACCTTTTACTCCCTGGAGACCGGCAAGCAGATTGGCGCACACACGCTTCCGGAGGTCAGTTTGAGCAATACGCGGGAGATAATGGAAAAATATGCCCTTCGCGACCTTTTTTACAGCTTTGGCCAACAGCATCCTGGCGCCTTGCGCTTGCACAACTTCCCAAGGCATTTACAATTCATGACCAAGGGTGACGGTACAAATATCGATTTGGCGGCCATCGACGCGAGATGTTAGGGTTGGAGCGCATCACCGATTTCGAGGATATTTGTGTCAATAAGGATTGGGCTAAGGAAATTGAGGAAGTCTACGAGGGTGATATCGACCAGGTGGATTTAATGATCGGCGCCTTCGCCGAACCGCTCATTGAGGGTTTTGGTTTCTCGGAAACGGCGTTCCGCATCGCCATCCTGATGGCCTCCCGTCGTTTGAAGAGCGACCGCTTCTTCACCTCCAGCTTCAACGAAGAGATCTATACCAAGACGGGTCTCAAGTGGGTCCGCGATAATTCGATGATCACCGTGATTCTGCGGCACCATCCAGCCCTCGAACCAGCGCTGCGGGGCCTGGAAACCGCTTTCCAACCGTGGAATCGCTCCACGCCTTCGCGATGATCGGCCGCTTGACCAACAGGCTGATACCCTCTACCAGTGGACCCTTTACGTGATCACCAAAAGCAGCCGCCAACAACGCTATCGGATGGACGAATGGCACTATCGTGGTGAAGGAAAGGTTCCTACGGTAGGCTTCAATGTCAAAGACGCAACGCGCCCATTTTCGAACTGGCCATTCTTGGTAAGATATGCTGGTAAAAAGAATCAATGTAAAGTGAACTACCCTTATGATGGGATTGCTTTTCTAATCAGCTTTTTGAGGAACCTTACGATGGCATCTCCACATGAAAAGAAAGAATTTGAAAGCTGGTATCGTGCCCTAATTACAGGTGTGCTCACACCTGAACAGTTGGCGGTATTGCAGACGATGGTCGATGAGGGGCAGGTCGAAAATTTGGAAATGGCGGCCCATCTGCTCGATTGGCAAGAAACGGTAATCGACCCAGATGAGCATATGTATGGGCACTGATGCAAGGGAATTGGGCTAATTATGGAAGTGGCGAAAAATCCAACGCATACTGCAGTCCTAAACTTTCAAAAAGTGGCCAACTGATGGAGTTTCTCTCCAGAGAAGTTTGGGGATAAGTTAAATTTGTTTGCCTTATTTGTCCGCGATTCCAGTATACGGCCAGGTACGGACCTCATCTGGGACCATACCTGTACTACATACGAGGTGGGTAATCATGAATAAAAATGTCAAGCGAGATCCGAATGTAGAGGAAGTCTGGCGATCCTACTTTACCACGGGCAAGACTCCTAAAAGCGTCAAACTGCCATGGTACGAATCTCCGGGGTGGCGGGCGTTTGCCCGGCGCATTCCGTCCGACCCGCGCTGTCAGGTCTGCTATTATCCCTTCGGTGGCCTGGGCGGCAAGCTGGCTCGCTCCTTCCTGCGTTTGGAACCTTCAAAGATGAATCCCTATCTGTGTAATACCTGTGAGCGCTTTGCCGATGCACATCCGGGCGGTGTGGAGCTGGAAGTATCCTTGCTGTTTGCCGACATCCGCGGTTCAACCCAGCTCGCGGAGACGATGGACCCTTATGAGTTCAGTCAATTGATCGACCGCTTTTACCAGGTTACGACCAATATCATCTACGAGCATGGGGGCATGGTCGAGAAACTCGTAGGCGACGAAATCACGGCGTTTTTTCCTCCGGCTATGGCCAAAGACCATAACCATTCGCGAGCGGCCGTCAAGGCCGGCCAGGCGATATTAAAAGCCACGGGGCACGATAGGGCGGATGGTCCCTGGGTTCCGGTGGGCGTGGGCATTCACACAGGCGAAGCCTTCGTTGGCGCAGTGGGCGAACCGGGCAAGAATATCAATATTGCCGTGCTGGGTGATAATGTGAATATCGCCTCTCGCCTGACTGGTCAGGCCAAAGCAGGTGAGATAGTCGTCAGCGACGACACTTGCCAAATAGCTGGACTGGATCCTTCTGGCCTGGAATCCCGCAATTTGAATCTGAAAGGAAAAGAAGCAGCAATCGACGTCTGGGTCTACAAGTCCGCGGCCGCCGAGAGTAAATCCTAGATCACCACACCCATTATCTCTTCTGAATCTCGGTAGTTGAACGCGTGACGCAGGTATCATCGAGCTGTCAGAGGGGTAATTTCAGACTGGTAGTGTCGCCAATTGAACGGGTTTACCATGTAGGCTGCCTTGATAGGTTATGATTCAGGTTTGAAACGGCGAAGGTTACTTGGGCTCAAGAATTTTTGGCAACAGAATCCGAGATGGGAGAAAGCAGCACGGGGAACGGACGGATGTAAGTATCCTTGGGGAGAGCGGCAAGAAGGGCGATTAAATACTGCTGAAAATGGCGGACGGGGCATAATGCCAGTGGGCAGATACTCTCCATTTTTTGGGACTGCCATTTACTGCGTGTCAGACCGTTCTTAAAATCCAACGCAATATGTTGTACCGTCGGCACAACGTAGCCGTCGAAGATAGACAGGAGTGCTTTGCCGGACAGAGTTTCTTGAAAGAAGCTAGAGGAGTGATATTGAACTTCATGGACTGATTCGGTATGATTTGGGTGCGAATTGTGTTTCATTTTCGCTAGGTCACATTTGTCTATGTAGCAGCATTTGTTAATCATTGTAACGACCCCAATGTGGATCTCTTGATAGCGCAGAAGGCACCCTGGTTAGTTCAAACGAAACTTCACCCGCCTCAGGTTCGGGGGGAAATCGTTCCCCGCCAACGACTCTCCGCCTGGCTTTGCCAAACGGCTACTACGATGCCCATCACCCTTATTTCAGCGCCGGCCGGATACGGAAAAACAACCTTGCTGGTCACCTTGCCCCACAACTTGCCCGATCAGAAATTGGCCTGGCTGGCCCTGGATGAGGAAGAGAATGATGCCAACAACTTTCTGTTCGCCCTGATCGCCGCACTGCAAACGATCGAACCCACCTGTGGCCGGGTCGCTCTGGATCTATTGCCTGTTTTGGTTGATCAGGACAGACCGCAAAATGGCCGTAGTGAAGTCCGGCGCTTAGTTGGTCTATTGATCAACGACATTCAAGAGACCATTCCAGCTCCATTTATCCTCATCCTGGACGATTTGCATTTCATCACCCAAACCCTGCCCTTAATGGCGCTAGACTACTTAGTGGAACGTATGCCACAACAGATGCACGTCGTATTCGCCACCCGTCGCGATCCACCACTTTCGCTCTCCCGCTTTCGGGCGCGCAGACGACTGGCCGAACTGCGTCTGGTGGATTTGCGATTTACGGCCGAAGAAATCGAGATATTGCTGAACGAAGCGATGCAGCTCAATGTTTCCACGACGGCGCTACAAATATTACAGACCCGGACAGAAGGGTGGGCGGCCGGATTGAGTTTGCTTGCTAATTCATTGGAACGTATGCCGCAAGATAAGCGCGCTTCCTTCATCGACCATGTGGCGCAGACGCACCAGCACATTTTTGATTACTTATCTGATGAAGTGTTGCAGCAGCAGCCTGAACTCTATCAAACTTTTCTATTACAAACCTCCATTTTGCAACTGCTCACGCCAGACCAATGCACGGCCGTGACCCTCCTGCCCAATACAGAAGAAATTCTGCAAGATTTATACCGGCGCAATGTATTTATTCTGGCCGTGGATTCTGAACCGTTGGATGGGCGCGTCTATCGTTACCACGCGCTCTTCGCTGAATTCTTACGCCACCGCCTCTTGCGCGAAATGCCGGATCAAGTTGGGGAACTACATCGACGGGCGGCTGTTCTGCAGACAAGCCCCGGCCGGGCAATCCACCATTTCACACGGGCACAAATGTGGGATGAAGCGGCCGGAACCATTATTGCCATCGGCGAACAATATATGTGGCTGGGCTTGCTTGATAACCTGACTGGATGGATCAATCTGCTGCCCGAATCGACGCGGCTGGGGCATCCACGCCTGGCCTACCTGTTGGGCATGTGTGCCTTACAGAAAGGAGACACGACTGTCGCCCGGCGCTGGCTGGAAGAGGCGCAGGCGCAGGCGCAAGCCCTGGGCTATAGAACAACGAAAGGGGCAGCCCTAGCCGCCTTGGGCAGCGCAGCCTTCGTGCAGCTGGATTTTGTACGATCGGTCAATCTCGTCTCCCAGGCGCTGGCATATCCCTTGATGCCCTATATGCATGTTCAAGCGCTGATGGCCCGGGCATCAGTGGCCCTTTTTATGGCGGATTGGGATCAGGCATCTTTGGATATGGACCATGCCATGAAAATTGTTGCCGAGGAGGAAGACAATACTACGTTGTTGGCCTTGATGCTTTTTCTTGGCCAAGAATTCACGTTGCTGCCCGGTGGTCTCTCGCGCATTGAAACATTTTGCACAACGATTCAAAAACAATTGGGGGAATCGATGCGCCCCGTACAGTTGGGGATCGCCGACGTGATGGCCTTCATCCATTTGCGACGGGGCCGTTTGCAACAGGCTATTGAGGTGGGTGAGCGTGCGCTGGTCATTAAGGAGCAGCTAGGCGGCTATTATCCTTTTTTAGGAATGAATGCCGCCATGACAGTGGCTGCAGCCCATACGGCTCTGGGAGCGTATGAACAGGCTGATCACTATTTACAATTAATGACATCGGCCGTTTCTGCCCTGCTCTTGAACCAACACACAATCGCCAATGGACTCTTCCCATTAGCCCGGGCATATTGGCTGCAAGGTCGGATTTCCGATGTTGAAAATGTGTACGCCGAGATGTGTTCCAATGCGGAGTCAGATGAAAGCCCGCAGGCTGAGGTATTGCGGCTTGTGGTTAGCAGCTTTCTACAAGCTAACCAGCGCGATCTCGAATCGGCCGTTAAGACACTGGCCTATGCCGCTGAATTGGCCGATCAAGCGCCGCTGTCGTCAATATTCGTGTGCCCACCATCGCTGCAAGCATACACTCTGCTGCTCTTAAAGAAACCAGAAACAGCCTTGCAGAAATTCGTCCCCATATTGAATGCCTGTCTGGAAGATGGGACGCCCGGAATCATATTGCAAGAAGGACACACGGCCGTACCCCTCTTACAGCTGACCATTAGCCGCGGTGTACAGGTTGCATATGCCCAGGAGTTGTTAGACATATTGGGATATGAAGCGGATGTTGTGCAGCGACCCACATTACCCTACCACGTTACCCCCCTGACTGAACGTGAAACGCAGGTGCTGCAATTAATGGCTACAGGCGCCAGCAATAAATCGATCGCCGCAGAACTCGTTATTTCCTTGCCTACAGTCAAAAGCCACGTTTCCCATATTCTTAGCAAGTTACAGGCCTCGTCAAGAGGTGAGGCCGTTGCCCGTGCACGCACGTTTAGCCTTGTTTAGGGACCCCAGAATTTCCGCTTGAGAAAAATCGGCCGTTGAAATAAAAACCGGATTTCTTACACTTATGTTATCCTTCCGCAATTTTTCCATCCCTTTGCATGATGTGCCAACCATCATGAAACGCAACGATATCGCGGCTACTCACCTTTATTGGGCAACAGCTTCGCTGATTCTCCTACCGATATTCAGGTAGCCAATCTCCATGCGCCGCTATCAAGTCATCAACCAGCGACCATATCTGGTCCAGGTCCAATTCGGCCGCGGTGTGCGGATCAAGCATCGCCGCATGATAGATGTGCTCCCGCTTGCCGCTTAGGGCAGCTTCCACAGTTAGTGACTGCACGTTGACATTCGTCTGCATCAGCGCGGCCAATTGGGGCGGTAAAGCGCCAATTTTGGTAGGCTGTACGCCGTTTTCATCCACCAAACAAGGCACTTCCACACAGCAGCCTTGCGGCAAATTGTCAATTAGCCCCGTGTTGGCGACATTGCCATAAACGACTCGGGGTGTGCCCGTCTCCTGACTGTGAATGATCAGCGAACCATACTCCTCACTGCGGCTGACGCGCACTTTGCGCCGCGGATCTTCCAGCTTTTTGCGGAGTTTTTCCCAGCTCGCAATCTGATCTTCGCAGCGTGTGATGTATTCATCCAGTGGAATGTTAAATTTTTCTATTAAGTCGGGGCGGTCTCGTTTGATAAACCAGGGGGTATACTCGCTAAAATGTTCGCTGGATTCAGTGACAAAGTAACCCAGGCGTTTGAACATCTCATACCGTACCCGGTTGTGATCTGGAACACGATCTTCTTCCAAAACCTGGCGCAACCGTGGATATAAATCCTGACCATCACACTCTAGGCGCAGGTAAAAGGCCATATGATTGATACCTGCGCATATATAGTTAATTTCATTGGGTGTTACACCCATATCCATCGCGATTTCCATCAGGGTGCCTTGCACGCTGTGGCAAAGCCCCACGGTTTTGATGGGTGTGGCGCGACTCAAGGCCCAGCAGTTCATGGCCATGGGGTTGACGTGGTTGAGGTGCAGAACATCAGGGCATACCTCCTCCATGTCACGCGACATGTCGATGAGAACAGGGATGGTTCGCAGCCCGCGCATGATGCCGCCGATGCCCAGAGTATCGGCGATGGTTTGGCGCAAGCCGACCTTCCTGGGAACCTCGAAGTCGATCACGGTGCCGGGTTTGTAACCGCCGACTTGAATCATGTTGATGGCGTAATCAGCACTGTCCAAAGCGGCACGGCGGTCAAGCGTTGCTTCAATAGTTGGGTTTGCTTCGAGTCGCTCGGCAATCTTATGGGCAACAATTACAGTTGTACGCAGGCGCTCTTCGTCAATATCGTGCAAGCTGATCGTTGAGTCAGCCAATTCGGGAAAGCTAAGAATGTCTCCCAATAAATTCTTTGCAAATACAGTACTTCCAGCTCCAATAAACGTGATTTTGGGCATGGTCATCTCCTCTACCATGGTAGACAAGTCTGCTGCTTGTCCTTGTTAGGCTGTTAAACTGTTCGTTATCAGCCTGCTGGCGATAATCATCCATATCAACAACGATCTTTTCGTGGCGGGATTGTTCTGCGGCAAAGGCCATCATGTCCTTTACTGTATTTACCAAGGCTACCGTCTCAGCCAGGGTGTTGGTCATCGGTTTTTCCAGCAGCATGCCGTAGCTTGCTTTCAGGGCCGCCATACCAGAGGCGTAATGCGTTTGATCCATGGTGCAGTTGAAGACGGCATCAACCAGCTTGGGCTGTGCGACTACTTCTTCCCAGGTGGTGAACTGTCGCTCAGGCACAATGCCATGCGCGGCGGCAAACCGCGCCCGCCACACCCGATCGGGCTCAGCGACGGCGACAAATTTCAGCTCATCCGGGTGCGCCAGCGCATAGGGTGCATAGGCATCTGCCCCACGCAATCCTGCACCGAAGAGAACGGCCGTTACTGGTTGTGTCATAATATCCCTCTACGAATCTTCGCTCTGGTAGGCGGTGATGACATAGGCATGGGCGTTAACTTCTCTCTTGCCGGCGGATCATCTGCCCGATTTCACGTAGTACCCGCTGCTCTTCGGGAAGGATGTCGCCAAACGGCCGCGGCCCTACGTTGGATAGAAGATCGATCCCATGTCACGCACTTTGCAGTATAGTTCCATGATTTTCACCCTGGACATGTTTGCAACATATTTTCCTCTCTAGCTAGCTGTAGAATTCATGCTGCTGCGCGTTTGCACCCAAACGCCATTACCTACTTAAATTATCAACTTTCATCAGCGGTCATTTGCCTAGTCAAAAATCTCCGCGACCAGGTCCAAGTGCTCCAGAGGCATGTGCCACAAATCCCAGGAGAGCGATAGGCCATCGACCTGGATGTCTCGCAGGAGTGTCAAATCGCTTCTGATCTGAGCGGGCGACAAGTGGGTGACGCCCGCCAAA
>JAACFF010000297.1 GCA_009937635.1 Chloroflexota bacterium | reverse complement strand
GAGGCTGGCTTCAATTGGGTGTCGCACAATCTGGCCCAGGGCAAGGCGATGGTTAATACGCTCTACGGTCCTGATGAGCAGTTCAAGCTTAGCATGTACAAGGCTTATTTGCCGATGTTTCAGTTTGTGAGCTCGGGGATTATCGGTCCGGGTGTGGCCCAGGGTGTTTTTCGCGATGTTGATCCTGAGGCGACGGCGGCTTTGTTGATGAATATTTACCTGGGGACGGCGTCCCAGGTCAATGAGGATGGGCGCACCTGGTTGCCGTGGAGGCAAGTGGCCGAGTTTGCGCTGCACGCGCTACAGAAATCTGAAGGCATTCAAACGCCGGATACTCACAAAGAGAAGCCCGCTGAAACGCTGGATTCTAGTAGTTTTTGGAAGGTTTGGTGATGAAGATATTGGTAATACATTTCTCAAAATTCGGACATACGAAACAGATCGCCGAGGCGATCGCTGAAGGGTTGATGGCAATTGGACCGGTACAGGTATGCGATATTGATCAGGTAGATGACTCTGAATTGCAGGATGCGAATCTCGTTGTATTGGGCAGCCCGACGCATAACATGAATCTGCCCAAGGCTTTAAGGCCTATCTTGGATAGCTTGCCTCGTCGCGCAGTCCGGGGCAGTTCTGTGGCGGCTTTCGATACCTCTTACAAGATGAATGGCTTGTTGGCGCGCTTCACGGCCGCGCCTAAGCTGGATCGAAAGTTGCGCAAGTTGGGTGGAAAGCGCATTGTGCCACCCGTAAGTTTTTTTGTGGAGGAGCGAGAGGGTCCGTTGTATGAAGGTGAGATTGAGCGGGCGCGCAAGTGGGGTGCACTGATTGGTCAGCGGTTATCCGAATCAAAGATTAAGCAGATTAGGCAGATTTAAATTTATGCTGAAAAACTTGATAAGAGTCTCTGTTCTTGTGGTGGTGTGGGGCGGGATGCTGATGTTGCCCGGTGGGCTGGCGCTGCGGGGGTACGGCCGTCGTAGACAGGGCGGCGTGACTACGATCGAGGATGCAGTGGATGTGTGCCGGCGGCAGGGGGTTGAGGGGTGGGAAGGGGTGTCTTCTGCTCAGCGGCTGGTCAACCGCAAGTTCACCACTTATTCGACGCGCAATTTATGGGATACGCCATCAAGCGCTTTCGCACGGGGGATGGGCTACTGCACGCAGTATAACCTGGCATTGAAGCGCATTCTGGATCGCTTGGGATTCGAGACGGAGGCGGTCTTCTGTTTAAAGGTAAAGGTTGCGGACAATCCGGAATGGACGATGGGGCACACTTGGCTGCGGGTTACTGTGGGGGATGAAGTACGTGACGTTTGCGCGGGCCAGGTGGAGAACACGCCGGGTCGAAATGGATTTGTGCCTTTGAAGCGCGTCTGGCATGGCAGCGAGTGGATCTTATTGTTGACGCACATGGGCTTGATACTGTATATGGGGGCGATTGAATGGGCAGCGGTTTTGCGCGGAGGGGATGTTCCGCAGTGGACGTTCCGTGCAAATTAACCGTAAAAATCTGGCGCCGCTTGACAACGAGTAGAACAACTGATCCCTGAGTTGCCTTGGTGAATCTGAGTTTTCGCGAAGAATCAACGAGCGTATAATAGGGGCTTGGAGTCAAGCAACTATGACCGAGCTCGGATTTCCGGATTCAGCAGAAAGTATGTATCCGCCAGGCCATTCAGAACCGCGCGAAACGGCCGTTGGCGAAGATTCACATTGGGGGGCATTTGCACAGTTTTTGCTCTTTTTAGGCCAACGCCTGTTGTACAGCGCCCTGGTTTTATTGGCGATTATATTTCTGACTTACTTCGGTTTGACCATGGCCAGGGGCACAAGCTTCGGCGAGTCGCTGCAAGAAGCGGTGGTAAACAGCGTGGAGTATGTCGGCCGTTTGCTGCAAGGAGATTTGGGTATGGCCACGGCCGCCAGCAGCGATGTACGGCCGCGGCCCATGGGCGAGGTGATAGTCGAGCGCATGAGTCGCAGCCTGGGGCTGCTTTTTATCTCGTTGACACTGGCCACCGTGCTGGGTGTTACCCTGGGCCTGCGCGCAGCGCGCAGCGGTTCGAAACGATCACTGGGCATCATTTTGACCACGATCATCGGCGTATCGGTGCCCAGTTTCTTCCTGGCCTTTCTGCTGCAATGGGCTTTGACAAGCTATACGCGCTGGTCTGGCCAGGCGATATTGCCTGCCGGCGGCTATGGCTGGGATAAGCATCTGGTGCTGCCTGTGTTGGTTTTGGCCGCGCGTCCATTGGCGCAGATCACGCGCATCTCATTTGTTACTTTGCGCGATGTATTGAGCCAGGATTATGTACGCACGGCACATGCTAAAGGATTGCGTAATTTTCAGGTCAGATGGTCCCATGTCATGCGCAACGCGGCCATACCCATTCTGACCACGGTAGGTATTTCTTTCCGTTTTGCCTTAAGTACGTTGGCTGTCGTGGAGTTGTATTTTGGCTGGCAAGGGGCGGGGTTCACATTACTGCGCAGCATTTCACAGGGAGATGACAACCTGACGGTCACGTTCATATTGTTGTTGGGTCTTCTCATTGTCTTATTCAACCTGCTGCTGGAATTGAGCTATCGTCTCATCGACCCACGTTTGTGGCAGCCGCCGTCACACGTCACCGAGGGTGCCAAACGGGGCGTAGGCGATTCGCTGCGATCTGTTGGGGCCAGCGTACGTGACCTATTTATCGACAACCGTATCAGCCGCTGGTACAGACGGCGACGGCGACCACAAGAGGGTGACGCTATCGAAGCAGCCCTGGGTCGTGGTGCGGGGTCAGACAAAGATCTGGACGAACCGTTCATCGGCAAACGATCGGTGTGGGTGGCGGCACGCAGGAACAGGCCTTTTACCATTGGTGGGCTGATGATTTTGCTCCTGGCACTGATTGTCCTGTTTGGACCGTTAATGGCGCCGCACAATCCTTACAGCACGCAAGGCTTGATCACGATTGACGGCGTGCTTACACGCCCGCCGCTTGCGCCCAGTGAGACATACCCCTGGGGCACGGACGCTTTGGGACGGGACATGCAAAGCTTGATCCTGGCCGGCGCACAGCAGACGGTGGTTTTGGTTATTGTGGTGGTGGCGGCGAGGTTCGTGTTAGGGGTCTTGCTCGGGGCTATTGCCGGGTGGAGGAGCGGCAGCCGCGTCGATCGCGCTATCCTGGGGCTGGCGGAGATTATCGCTGCCTTTCCCAATCTGCTATTGGCGATGATTCTCATCCTGGCGCTGGGCATACGGCAAGGGATGCCCACCTTCTTGATCGCCCTGGGCTTCATCGGCTGGGGTGAGATTATGCAGTATGTGCGCGGCAAGGTGTCGGCGCTGCGCAATGAGCAGTTTGTAGAGAGTGCGGTGGCTTCAGGAGCGAGCACGCCACGCATCCTTAATACGCATATTATGCCTAACTTGTTCGGCGCTCTCGTTTCGCTTATCGCCCTGGAGATGGGAGCGGTGTTGATGCTGCTGGGCGAATTGGGCTTCTTGAGTATTTTTGTCGGCGGCGGGACGATGATCGAGCTGCCTGGCTCGCCTCCTGTCCTCTTTTCTGACGTGCCGGAATGGGGCGCGCTGCTGAGCAATATTCGCTACCAGGCGCGCGCCTATCCGTGGACAGGCTTCTATACGATGATGGCTTTTTTCTTGGCTATTTTTGCCTTTAATCTGTTTGGCGAAGGGGTGCGGCGCGCCGTGGAAAGCGGTCACCTCATTATCAGCCGCTTTGTGAATCGCTACACGGTAACCCTTGTCCTGGCCTCTGTTTTGCTTTTCAACTGGTTCCAGGCTAACAGCGGGGCTACTCCATTTTACCGCGAACTGGCGCAGGCTTTTGACGGGGAATTGGCGCGAGAACATGTGACAGCATTGACCGACCCGCAGATGGACGGCCGTGCTTTAGGGACGCCGGGCCAGACGACGGCTGCCCAATATATCGCCGGCAAGATGGATGAATATGGCTTGCAAGCCGCAGGCGAGAGCGCCACGTTTTTTCAAGAGAGAGCGCATGGATTCGAGCGCCTGGAGGCGGTACCAAGTTTTACTATCGAGGATGGCGGCGAGCCTCTGAAGTTCGGCCAGGACTTTGCAGCTTATGCTGGGTTAAATATGACAGCAGGCGAGGCGAATGGGCGGGTACGTTTTGTAGGTTTAGGCCGGCCTATCGCTAGATCGACAGGGGGATACCGTATTTCGTATCCTGATCTGGATCGGGTTGACTATGAGGAAGATGTACTGTTGGCTGTTTCCGACCACAATGCTGCCCTCTTATCTGGGCGGACGGCAGAGGATGGATTGCTGGTTGTCACGGATGATCCGGCGAAGCTGGAACGTGCACATACATTATCCGGCCGGTCAGGCCGGCACTTGAATCTCTTTACTGGGGAACTGTCGGGTGAGGAAACGCCGGCGCTGTGGATTTCTGAGGAGACGGGTAACCGCCTCCTCGAGGGCACCGGCGTGACGGTGGATGATTTGCGCGAGCAGGTTCAGAATCTTCCGCCCGAAGCGCTCGTGGAACAGGAACTGCCTGTTTCGGTCAGCATGGAGGTGCAGGGGAGCATCGTGGAACGGTGGCCTGTGCAGCATGTGATTGGCTACCGGCCGGGTGATTTCGGCTATGAGTTGTGCGCCGACTGCCTGGATAAGGAGATCGTGGTGGTTATGGCCCAGTATGACAGCCCACCACCCGGTCCTGAGGGGGCGTTTTTGTCAGCGGCTAATGACAATGCCAGCGGCGTGGCGGTTATGCTGGAGGCGATTCGGGTCATAGATGAAGCGGATTACCAGCCACGGCGATCGTTCATTTTTATCGCTTACAGCGGCGAAGGTTTGGATGGCGGCGAACGGGTACACGATCCGGATGTTAACCGTTTCTTGCAGGCGAAGACCGGTTTTGCCAGCCGATTTGAACCGGTAGCGATTGTGCAGTTGCGTGGTCTGGGAGATGGATCGGGCGAGCGCTTGGAGGTGTCTGCTTCCGGTAGTCTGAGGTTGGCGGATGTGTTTGAAACGGCCGCCAAGCAGACCGGGGTTAGACCGCTGCGCTCTGAAGAAGCGATTGATATCAGCATGATTTATGAGGAAGGCAATTCCTCCACTGATTCCGGCGGACAGCAAGCGCCCGTTGTGCGTCTTTTTTGGGAGGGGTGGGAAGAGAATGCGCGAACGGCTGGTGATGTGCCGCAGAATATTTCGGAGGAGAATTTGCAGAAGGCGGGGCGGGCGTTAGCTATGGCGTTGATGGCTTTGGGGCGGGAGATTGAGTATTAGGGATGGGAGTAGTGCAAGGCACGGGGCGGGGCGTTTAAAAGGGGCCAGATGGGATGCCCCGTGCCGTGCACTTGGGGATTGCCTCTTGCCAGACGGCATGGCTGGCATTTATAATGTTTGTACCGACATAATTTGCCCACGCGGATCAACGGTTGTTTGCCGGGCGCGGTAGAAGCTTTAGATCCTTACAGAGCTAGAAGGGAGTATTGATATGAGCAAGCGAGTAGCTATTCTGACCGGGGGCGGTGATGTACCCGGGCTGAATATGTGTCTGAAAAGTCTTGTTTACCGGGTCATTGACTTGGGGTACGAGCCTATCGGCGTACGCAAAGGGTGGGAAGGGTTGATGCAACACAATCCGCGCGATCCTTCTACATTCAGCCAGCAGTTTATCGAATTGACGAAGAACCGCGTCCGTTCCATCGATCAAACTCCCGGCTCGTTTTTACACTCCTCACGGATAGATCCTCGTGACACACCGGTAACCCACGTTCCGGGCTTTCTTTCGCTAGACCGTGATGAAAACCGAGACTTAACTGAACACATCATATCGGTGGTAGAACATCTCGGCCTGGATGGTGTGGTTGTCTTGGGAGATGATGATACGCTGCGTTACGCCGCTTACCTGTGTGAGAAAGGCTTGCCAATCGTTGCCATACCAAAAACCATACACAACAACATTCGGGGCACGGATTACACATTGGGATTCAGCACAGGTTTAGCGCGGGGCGTCGATTTCATACACCAGTTACGCGCTCTGGCAGGTTCTCGTGAGCAGATAATCGTAGTTGAGACTTTTGGCGACCATTCCGGCTATAGTGCGCTCCTTATTGCCTATCTCGCCGACGTCGATCGCGTGCTCATACCGGAAGTTCCCTACGATCCCAAAATCCTCGCTTATCTCGTCTCCCAAGACAAACATATGACACCTAGCAACTATGCCATAGTCACGGTAACGAACGGAGCGCGCGTGGCACCCGATAAATTGGCGATTGCCCAGGAGTATTTGTCATCGTATAACTACGCCGAGATTCTGTATGGTGAGGAAACCGGTGCGGCAGCAACCGAGTGGCTTCATAGCAGTGGCCTCATCGCTGCGGAACTCCTGCAAAACTTGACAGGTGAAGAAGTCTTCTTCCAGCAGTTATCCTACCTGATGCGAACCGGCACGCCGGATGGGCAAGATCTACTTGGCGCTACAAATTTTGGCTTGACCGCCGCCCAGCTCCTCCGCGAGGGTAAGTTTGGACGCATGACTGCTTTCCAGCGCCACCACACCTGGACTCACATCGATCTCGTCGAAGCGGCTCAAGAGGAAAAAATGGTTGATATCGACGCCTGGTATGATGCCAAAAATTACAAGTCGACTGACGGCCTAATTTGGTCTGTGTCCAATGGTTAAAGAGCAACATAAAATATCCCCGTATGTATTGATTTATGAGCAGCACAAAAAGGCATAGGCACATAAGGGATCGTAGGCCAATCGCATTGCCATAGTCACCCTGTCAATTGTGATCATGGCAAATCGGAGGGATGACGGACATGAGCAACAACGGCACAAATATCGTACAAAGCAACGGCCACATCATTGAGATCAAAGATTTAGTTAAGCGTTTTCCCATGGGCGACGACGAGATAACTGTGCTCAAAGGCATCTCATTCGATGTTGAAAATGGTGAATTCCTCACCATAGTTGGCCCTTCAGGTAATGGAAAATCGACGCTTCTCAACATGATAACCGGTATCGACCGGCCTTCAGAAGGCGAAGTTATCGTTACCGGAAGACAGGTTAATCGCATGAGCGAAAATAAGCTTGCCGAATGGCGTGGCGATCATGTGGGCATTATTTTCCAATTCTTTCAAATGTTGCCATCGCTCAGCCTTCTGCAAAATGTGATTCTACCCATGGATTTCGCCCGCAAATACTCTCCGCGAGAAAGAGAAGAGCGAGCCATGAATCTCCTGGAAAGGGTGGGATTGGCTGACCAGGTTAACAAACTCCCAGGACAGGTCTCAGGCGGTCAGCAGCAAAGAGCGGCCATCGCCCGCGCGCTGGCCAATGATCCTGCGCTGATTGTCGCCGACGAGCCAACCGGCAACCTGGACACAAGGACAACGGATGATGTTTTTCGTCTGTTTAATGACCTGGTGGAGCAAGGAAAGACGTTGCTCATGGTAACCCACGATAAAGAACTGGCGCGCCAGGTGCCTCGGGTTGTCGAAATCATTGATGGCAATATCACGCGCGATGAGTTTGTCGGTGGCGCCGATTGGATCGGCTTCTAACGCAAGCGGAGGGCAAACATGATGGGCGTCATTCGCTACAAAATATGGCAAGACCTCTGGTCAAATAAAACTCGCACGCTCCAGGTAGTGTTGATCATCGCCGTTGGCGCTTTTG
>JAACFF010000296.1 GCA_009937635.1 Chloroflexota bacterium | reverse complement strand
GTCAGACGGCCGATAGCTACGATTTCGCTTTCACCGATGGCTGGATTCTCCCATTCAGTTACCAAGGCAATCGTACGATCATAATCAACATGACACACGCGGGTCAGGCGTTCGTGCTCCACGCGCTGGCTCAATTGGAATGCCCGAAAGTAGCGGAAATAAACGCTCTCCTCAGAAAGTTTGGCGTGGAAATTCACAACCAATGGCTCGTCTTCCGGGCGGACGGGGCGAATGATATAGCTCTCTCCGGCCTTGTTGATAAAGGATCGCACGTATTGGGTGGGATACGGCCGGATCGCTAGCTGCGGTAGATCCTGTTCCTGAATATCAATGCCATACAATTCAATTTGGGCATCTAAAGCCACCAGACCGGTAGCCGATGCAAACAGGGGATTGATCTCAATCTCTTTGATCCAACGTTGTTGCACAACCAACTGGCTGAACAGGACCAACAGTTCCTGCAATGCATTGATATCAATGGACAAACGAGCGTGCTCTCCAACCATAGCGTTGTAGATCTTGGTCCGTTCCATGAGACGGCGCGCCAAAGTGGTGTTTAGCGGCGGGATTCCTAAGGCGTGATCGGCAAATACTTCAACGAGAGCACCACCTGCACCAAAAAGCAGAACCGGGCCTAACTGGGAATCGGGACTGCTTCCGGCGATTAGCTCATACCCGCGCTCACGATCTAACATGGGCTGAACAGTCACACCTTGGAATTCAACCGGCCTGTACTTTGCAGTCACCTCTTGCTCCATTTGCAAAAAGGCGCGAAGCACTTCATCTTCATTCTCCAGGCCAAGATAAACACCTCCGACTTCACTTTTGTGGGTGATAGTCTCCGAATTTAGTTTTAACACCACCGGGAAGCCAATCTCCCCAGACTTCTTTGCAGCCTCAGTGGCGCTGTGAGCGCGAACCGTCTCGACCGTGGGGATCCCGTACGCTTCTAGAATTCTCTTGGATTCAAATTCTGTCAGAATTGTACGCCCTGTTTGGCGCACGTCGTCAATCATCTCACTTGTCAGAAAACGCTTAAAGGAGGTCTCGTCAAAACCGGATGGTAAATGGGGTGTCTCATATAGACTTTGCAAGCGTTTCTGCGAACGCCACATATAGTTAAATGAGCGGGCCGCTGCATCTGGAAAGGCAAAGGTGGGGATGTTGGCCTGATTCAGTATCGCTTCTCCTTCGGCCACTTGGTCACCGCCCATCCAACTAGCCAATATTGGCTTTCCGAAAGCGTAGCCAGCGGGTCGATTGTAGATTTTATTCAAGGCATGGGCAGTTTGGGTTGGATCAGCCATGGCCTGGGGCGTGAGGATAACGAGCATGCCATCGCTTTTAGAGTCATTGGACATCATCTCAATAACACGACTGTAGCGCTGCGGATCTGCGTCTCCCAAGATATCAATGGGATTGCCGTGGCTCCAGTGTTCAGGCAATATCTCATTGAGGGTTGCCATTAAATCGATAGAAATCGGCGCCAACTCCCCACCACTCGTAATCAGGGCATCGGTTGCCAATACACCTGGACCACCGGCGTTCGTGACGATGGACAAACGGGGGCCAGTAGGTCGCGGCTGCTTGGCCAACGCCTCGGCCATGTTAAACAAGTCCTCGATTTGGTTCACGCGCAACACGCCACAGCGTCGAAACGCTGCGGCCAGCGCCTCATCGTTCCCTGCGATCGAACCGGTGTGCGAAGCGGCTGCCTTGGCCGCCTCTTGCGAGCGTCCGGGCTTTATTACAATGATGGGCTTGGTCAGCGCTACCTCACGCGCGGCGGAAAGGAATGCGCGTGCATCGCCGATTGTTTCCATGTAAATGACAATACTCTTGGTTTGCGGGTCATCGCCAAAATAGTAGATCAGATCCCCCCACCCCACATCAAGCATAGACCCAATGGAAACAAAGGCGCTAAACCCAACATTCTCACGGAAGCTCCAGTCCAGAACAGCAGAGCAGAGCGCCCCGCTCTGGCTAACAAACCCCACACTGCCCGGGTTTGGAAGTCGCGCCGCAAAGCTGGCATTCAACCCACTGTAGGTATGCATGATCCCCAGACAGTTTGGGCCAACAACGCGCATACGGCCACGACGCGCATCTTGCAGGATTTCTTGTTCCAAGGCAGCGCCCTGTGGTCCGGCCTCTTTAAAACCAGCAGATAGGATAATACACGCTTTGACACCGGCTTCGACACATTCACGAACCAGGTCAGGCACGGTCCGGGCAGGCGTAGCGATGACGACCAGATCAATCTCGTCAGGAACCTCTGCTAAACGAGCATATGCTTTTAAGCCCAGTACGCTGTGCCACTTGGGATTTACAGGGAAAATGGTTCCGCCGAAGGATGTACGCAGCAGGTTCCGGATGACAATACGGCCGATACTCCCTTCACGCTCCGTGGCACCGACAACGGCGACGCTCCGGGGTGAGAACATCACATCCAAGGGATTGCCAGTATAGCGTATTACATTGTGAGCCGTACTGCGTTTCAAATCGGACATACAACCCCCATTATATTGGCCAACAAAGAGCGCTGATCAGATAGAGGCCTGGGACTGCTGGTCTCCCACGCATTTTTGAGGTTCGATCAGCGTCTCGTTGCTCTTTTATACTGTTTCTGGCTGATCCTTCCTTGGTCTCTCAAGGTCGAAAGCAAGTAATTCAGCGACATAACGGAGTGCAACTGATAACCTTCTGCATCCAACATTTTCGCTCCCCCTTGCTCCCGGTCTATGAGCACCACAGCATGTTTGATCCTGAGGCCACTGGCTTTCAAAACAGCAATGGTTTGTATGATACTATTGCCAGAGGTTATCACGTCATCAATGACCAGGACTTTTTGCCCGATTGACCATGTGCCTTCAATTCCCTTACCGCTTCCGTAACTCTTTGCTGTTTTACGTGGATAAATCAGCGGACGCCCCGTCTGCAAACATAAAGCAGTACCAATTGGCAGGCCGGCCATTGGCGGCGCGGTAAGTAAGTCAAACTTAAGGTCCAAGCGTTCGAGGCAGTCACTGTATGTCATTGCCACCTGATGTAAAGCACCCGGATAGGAAACGAGAAGTCGTAAGTCGAGCATAACGGAAGTTTTCTTGCCGGTGCTCAGCTTATATTTACCAAATTGCACAGCGCCAATGTCATACAGGGTAAGTGCCAGCGTTTCCAATGGCGTGAGGGCATCATCGCTCATACTGTTATCTAAACACAAACTAAGAACTTTTTCAACTGTTTGGCCTCATTAAACAATGTTGTCTGCGAGATCAGCTATGAAATTCGCAGGGATGCGGATGGGCGTGCTCGTTTTTAGATCAATCCAGACCCAGAGAGCACGAGCGCGGGCGAGTGGTTGGTTATCTGAAACACGGTTAACGATATAGTGACGTACGGCCGTTGCCCGCTTCATATCAGAAACCCACGTGGCGATCTCCAATTCATCATCCATCAACGCCGGTTGCTTGTACTCAATACGATAATTGCGGGCATTATGTTGCCTTTTCCTTTTCTGAAGACAGCAATATAAAGTAAACTTCGCAGGTCTTGAAGGGTAGATTATCGTGGGTAGAGCATTCCCGCCACATAATTCTTAAAGATGTTTCCATCAAAAATTTGACAACTGGCAATCATACTGCTATACTCTTTATGGCTCCCCCCCCAGAGGTGGTTCGTCAGACGCCCGTCTTTCGACCACCTCATTTTTTTTATATGGTGATCCCACTTTCAGCCTTGTTGATACTGTGACAGCTCTAAACCTCCCGAAACTGATCGACAAAGGGCCTTTGCTACAAAAGAGTGGTTTGGTCCACCGAGTTTTGCAACCGTCCGGTACTGGTCCACATCCTACGTTGGTGATGCTACATGGGCGAACCGGAAACGAGGATGTTATGTGGCTCTTCGAGCGCGTTACACGCGGCGATTGGCTCAAGATAACGCCCAGGGGCCTCGTGGCTGACCCACGCGGCGGCTTTTCGTGGCTGCCGCAAGAATACGGGGTCTGGCCATCTCTAGATGCGTTTGAAGCTGCTGTTACGGCTTTGAAGGGCTTTCTAAAAGCTCTGCCCACCCTTTATAATGCAGATCCGAAGCGGATGTACCTGATGGGCTTCAGTCAAGGGGCGGCGATGTCATACGCTACTGCTATGCGCCATCCAGGTCTTGTCCAAGCAATCGCCGGGTTAGTGGGGTTCATGCCGGGGGATTGCCAACGGTCGCCCCGGCTCAAGGCTTTGCGGGAGTTGCCGATCTTCATGGCCGTTGGCATTCATGATCCTTTGATTCCCCGCGAACAATCCTCAGAATGCGCTTCGACGTTACGCCAAGCGGGAGCGCAGCTCACCTACCATGAATATAACAGTGGTCACAAACTAAACACGCAAGGGTTCCAAGATCTACGAGCATGGTGGGCAGACCGATAGCGATTGCCAAGTACCACAAACTAACTTACTCCTCCCCCAACTTTCTTAATCCTGCATTTACTACCTCTTAATCCGATCCTAAGGGTAACTTAACATTGCCATAACATCTAAATGGCATACTTACGCAACTTAATTCTCCCAAAAGCGTATTGTGCAGCGGAGGTAATGATGCATCGAACAAGATCAACGAGTTTACTGTTTCTATCTATAGTCGCGCTTTTCCTGGCAGCGTGTGCCGGGATCGCCGGTACTGAACCGGAGATTAAGCCTGTATCTGAAGTGAAAGTTCCTCATGCGGCAGTTGCGGCGGAGCAGCACGTGCCCGAGGTCGCTCCAAGCCAGGACGCACCTGCAGAGATCGAGGGCCCCATGGGGCAATTGTTCGCACATGAACAAGCCTTTATAGAGCTTTTTGAACGAACGTCTGGCTCGGTAGTGCATGTTGGGGTTGACGACGGGCAGGGTTCGGGTTTTGTTTATGATGATGCAGGTCATATTGTGACCAACAATCACGTAATAGCTCAAGCAAGGAGCATCGTCATTTCTTTCGCTGATGGATCACAGCTTGACGCAACAGTTGTGGGCACCGATCCTGGTTCTGATCTGGCAGTGCTCAAGGTCGAGGCAGGCCCTGGAGAGCTGAAGGCCGTTAAGCTGGCTGATTCTGATCAACTGCGCGTGGGACAGCTTGTTGTGGCTATTGGTAGCCCCTTCGGCCTTGCCAATACATTAACTACAGGTGTCATATCGGGGCTGGACCGGCTGTTCCCTGGCGCAGAGGCTCCAGGCGGCGGCCGATACAATATTCCAGATATTATCCAGACCGACGCGGCCATCAACCCAGGTAATTCCGGCGGCCCGCTGCTCGATCTGCGAGGCTATGTAATCGGCGTGAACACAGCCATCGAATCTCCGGTACGAGGTTCTTCAGGTGTGGGCTTTGCCGTGCCATCCAATGTGGTAGCCGTAGTCGTTCCTCAGTTGATCAGCAATGGCAGTGTCGCACACCCGTGGCTTGGAATTTCGGGCACAGAGTTAAACGCCTCGCTGGCCGAAACGTTGGGACTCGACCGCGATCAGCGCGGGATTGCGATTGGGAGTATCACAGCAGGCGGCCCTGCCGATGATGCAGGCATTGTGGCGGCTAATCAGGCGACGGGGTTGGGCGGGGATGTAATTACCGGCATTGAAGAACAAGATGTTAAAGAGTTTGACGATTTGCTAGGGTATATCGTGGGGCAGACGGCCGTAGGTCAAACGATAGACTTACGCGTCTTGCGAGATGGAAAGACCATCTCGGTTCCCGTCACACTGGGCGAACGGCCGAATTCTTAAAACGTGACGTAGATAGCAGATTCATGCGCCTACCCGGTATTTGTGACAAAGTAAAAGCCCATGGTCGAGACGGCCGTGGGCTTTTTTTGCAGCATATTGCCGGAAAATGACTTCTTCGATTTGGTTATGGTTTTCGACTATTAAGCAAGCCAGCAGCCAAGGCCAGCAGGGCAGCCAAAACGCCAGTCGTAGCCATAACTTTGCCCGCCTTCGGTGCAATCTCCACTTCCTCCCATAATTCGGTTATAGGTTGAAGACGCTGGCGAGGGGTCACGCCAAAAGCCAAACGCAAAAGCGCAGCGCCGAGACGATAATGATTCGGATAGCGCAATATGGTGGAGACATCGAAGGGTAGCGGGGGACGGCCGACGGCATATGAGCGCAAGCGTGTGAACTGCATCACCTCTTCCTTGCCGTGCGTGCGTGCGTTACCAGACATCTTCACACCGCCAAAAGGCAGCATGGAAACCGGGTAGTTGGCCATTACGTCGTTGATGTTCACAGTTCCAACATCTAGTTGCTCGGCGATGCGCTTCGCACGCGACAGATTTCCGCTCCATACATAGGCGCTCAACCCAAATTCGCTGTGGTTAGACAGTTGAATGGCATGGTTTTCATCTTTGACCATCATGATGGGAATGACTGGGCCGAAAGTTTCATCCCACATAAGTTTCATGGAATGGTCAACATCGACGACGACGGTTGGTTCCATGAACATACCATCGCGGGTACCGCCATAGATGATCCTGGCTCCCTTAGCCTGTGCGTCTTGTAAATGGTCTTCTATGATGTTTACCTGGCGCTGGAAGGTCAATGGTCCCATATTGAATTCACAGTCTATGTGAGGTGAATAGCCCATTTTCACTTTTTTGGCTTCCGCGACGACGGCCTGCACAAACTCATCATAGACCGCTTCGATCACATAGATGCGTTCAACAGCGATGCAGGTTTGGCCGGTATTAAAGCTGGCGGCGCCCCAGACACCCCATTTGGCGGCAGCATGAATATCCGCATCTTCCAAAACGATCATGGGATCTTTTCCGCCAAGCTCACATAAGAAAGGTGTCATCGTTTCGGCTGTCATCTTGGCTACTGTTTTACCAGTCGACGTGGAGCCGGTCAGGAATACGAGATCTGGCCTCGATCGGACCAGGCCAGCACCCACACGAGCATCGCCATGCAAGAAGCGCACAAAGGGAGCAAGTTCGGGCACACGCTGAAATAAGCCCTCGATCATCACCCCCGTAGCGCCTGCTACTTCAGATGGTTTGACCAAAACTGTGTTCCCAGCCAGTAAAGCTGAGCAAGTCACTGGGACAACCAATTCGAACGGATAGTTCCAGGGACCAATGACACCTACCACACCATACGGCCGTGGCTCCACACTATACTTTCTAAAAAAGTAGAGGCCCGGCGGAACCGAACGACGTTTGAGCCAGCGAGGAGCCCGCTTGTAATATTGGTGCAGCTTATCGACGGTCATCATGACTTCAACATAGGCATCTTGGCGGCTCTTGCCATGATCCTGGTTGACGACCTCGGTTATCTCATCCAAGGAATCAATAATGACTTCCTGCAATTTTCGTAGGATACGCACGCGTTCTTTGACAGGCTTGGCGGCCCAAATGAGCGAGGCGGCCCCCATTTCGCGGCGTGCAGCAATGATTTCTTCATCGGAAGCCATAGTCACCGCACCAAATCGTTCATTTGTCGCGGGATTGACAAACGATAACATGTCTGGTTCTGTGCTCATATTTGAATCCTTTTTTTCAACTGATTTTGCTGATAGGCGGGCTTGATAAGAGCTAGCAAACATTAAATAAATTGTGGATGCTATCTCATCGTAGAAAGCTTTTTTGTCCTAGAAAACTGTCAAGCCCTAAATTGACATTATTATATGTTAATTAGCAGCCTGTTTTCTACATGCCATTAGTTTTAATGCTCCCAAGGCCAGCGGTAT
>JAACFF010000295.1 GCA_009937635.1 Chloroflexota bacterium | reverse complement strand
AGTCAGCCTCGTTTGGGGCGCATTCCTGGGGGAACCATTCTGCTGGTGACCGGCCCTAAAAATGCCGGCACCTTTCCCGTCGCCGTCTCAGAGAAAAACTTGAACCGCGCGGCCGTGCAATTGCTGGTAGGGATTCATAACCAGGATGGCGCGCAGTGGATGCTGGACAATGGGGTGAGCGGCTGCGCGCTGTTCACGGTTGCCTTGGGAGGCAACGGGACGAAGATTGATGCCACGCGTTTTGAAGCGGCGGGCATCAAGGTGTTGGTGCGCTTGAACTATGGTTACCATCCTCAAGGCACCATCCCCAGCGATGATGATCCCCAGTATGAACCGTTTATCAGCGCTTGTGTGTATACCATGTTGAACAGTAGCGGGGTCTGGGGTTTCATTCTTGGCAACGAGACCAACAACCCGGCCGAATATCCGCAAGGTGAAGCGATTACCCCTGAACGGTATGCGACGCTCTACAATCGTATTTGGGATCAAGTTCCGACCCACATTCCCATGGGCGTCCAGGCCGTCGATCCTTATTTTGGGCCGGGAAGTGACAATCGCGATTATTGGCTGCGTATCTTGAACAATATTTATGGCGCCGACTTCTTAACGGTCCATCCCAAAACACAGGACAGTAACCCGGAAAATGTAGACAGCCCGGTCAAGTTTTCAGACCATCCCTTGCTCTGGCAGTTTCTACATTTACGCGCTTACCAGCCCCTGCTCGACGTCGTGCCCGATCGATTCAAGCATTTGCCGGTATTCGCCACCGAAGTGAATCCCCAGCGTCATAATGACAATAGAACATTAGGCTGGCAAGAAGACCAGGGGCCGGAATGGGTGCGACGGGCCGTCAGTCATTTCAATACCTATAACGATACGGCCGTCATGCCCATTCAAGGCGTCATCTTCTACCGTTATTCACAAGATGATTGGCGCCTGCACAATAAGGCGGCTATTTTAGAGGCAATTAAGCAGGCTGCCTAACAGCCGTCAGCTGTCAGGCAGCAGGGGCAACTAATCTTCAAACAACATTGGGGCAATACTGTTCAAAAACCACCCGCGCAAGATGATTGACCTCAACAAAATAAACAGATAATCCATCCCGCCATCCCAAACATGTCTTCAACATGTTTACCCCTCTAGCTGCAGAATTCATTCTGCTGCGCTTCTGCGCTTCAACTGCGCTGCTGCTATGCTTCTTCAACTGCGCCTCAACTGCGCTTCAACCAACATTAGCGTAATACTGTTTGAACACCGCCCGGCCAATAATTGGCCTCAACAAATAAACAGGTAATCCATCCCGCCATCCCAAACATGTTTTCAACATGTTTACCCCTCTAGCTGCAGAATTCATTCTGCTGCGCTGCTTCTGCCCTTCAACTTAGCTGCGCTTCAACTGCGTTTTAACTAGCTACTGACAGGCGTTAATGAAACTGCTATTATAGCAGACAAGGTTTTACGGTTTTTCAGTGTGGTTCAAGGAGATAACGACAATGCCACGGTCTGGCAACACCCCTTCAACCAGGGTTGGTGGCCGATTGTGGCCACGGCCAACAGCCCCGACGGCGAGTCCCGCGGCATCGTCGACGCCTCGAACTGGTTTGAGCAAGGTGTGTAGCTATTGGATGTTCAAGGCCACGGAGAATACGTAGACGAGGAGGTGGTGTATGGTGTGACAATCAAACAAGAGCCTGGCCAACTACTGATGATGAATATTCCGGGTTCCTGATAGACCCTATAAGTGACCTACATAAAATTGTCGAAATACCTCGGAGGTTTTTTGAGTAAGCTTACTCCAGGAATAGTGTCAAAACCTCCGAAGTATAAATTGTAAAACTTTTTGTAATTTGCTTACCAGAATAGGAGAAAAATTATGAAAAAGAATAACTCGCGCACCCTCATTATTGTTCTGCTCTTGCTGCTTATGGCGCTGTTAATTCCAACGGTGCTGGCCAAAGAAACGCAATATGGCCCCCCAGAACCAGTGCGTTTCGCCTCCTTCAACGCCTCGCTCAATCGCTTTAATGCAGGCGACTTAATCGAAGATTTGTCCACACCGGACAACGGCCAGGCAAAGGCCGTGGCGGAGATCATCCAGCGCACCCGGCCAGAGGTTTTGCTCATCAACGAGTTCGATTACGATGAGGCCGGTGAAGCGGCCCGCCTGTTCCAGGAAAATTACCTATCCGTCTCTCAGAATGGCGCCGATCCGATTGTATACGACGATTTTTTCCAGAAACCCTCCAACACGGGGATACCCTCCGGGCGCGATTTTGACAAAAACGGCTCCGTTGGCGGCCCTAATGATGCCTTTGGCTTTGGCTTTTTTCCCGGCCAGTTTGGCATGGTCGTCTATTCCCAAAATCCCATAGACGATGACAATGCGCGCACGTTCCAGGAATTCCTCTGGAACGATATGCCGGATGCCATGCTGCCCATCGATCCGGAAACCGGGGAATCCTGGTACGACGAAGGTGATCTGGAAATCTTCCGCCTCTCCTCCAAGAGCCATTGGGACGTGCCAATCCTGATCGGCGACAAGACAGTCCACTTCCTGGTCAGCCACCCCACGCCCCCGGTGTTCGATGGCCCGGAAGATCGCAACGGCACGCGCAACAACGACGAAATTCGCTTCTGGTCCGATTACATCATACCCTCCCGTAGCGGTTACATCTACGATGATGACGGTAATACCGGCGGGCTGCCACCCGGCGCCATGTTCGTCATTGCCGGCGATCAGAATTCTGATCCCTTCGACGGTGACAGCGTACCCGGTTCAATCGATCAGTTGCTCGACCATCCGCTCGTCAACACCAAGGACACGCCCGACAGCGAAGGTGGGGTAGAGCAAGCATTCTTACAAGACGCGGCCAACGACGACCACATCGGCGATCCGGCCTTTGACACGGCCGATTTTGGCGACGCGGCCCCCAGCCCCGGCAATCTGCGCGCCGACTACGTCCTACCCCGCAAAAACCTGAGCATCCTTGATGCCGGTGTCTTCTGGCCGTTAGAAGAAGACCCGCTTTTCGATTTGGTCGGCACGTTCCCCTTCCCCAGTTCAGATCACCGCCTGGTGTGGATAGATGTGAAGGTTCCGGGTCATCGATGAACATTTATCTCATGACCGTAAGACAACCTTTCCAGAGCTTGCCCTGAGCATGCCGAAGGGTTGCTGGTAAAAAACGTAACGTAACCTTTCCAGCTTGCGATCAAGCTGGAAAGGTTGCTTTACAGAGAAATTCATAAGCGCCGCGGCGTACCACCACCGTAACGCAACATTATTCATCTATAGCGCTGCACCAATAGGATTTGTAGCGTTTGGATTCGTTATTTGGCTATTTGCCATTCCATTCTGAGAAATACCCTGATTTCAGGATTCCGGAATGGTTAAGAAGCATCATTGAGAAAGATAAGGGAGCCTAACCTGATTCTACTTCATTGCCTGGCAGCGTTGGCAATAATACTGTTGACGGCTTGCGGCCGTACCGGTACCGTCGCCGTACCAGCAACAATCGATGCGATGCCCGAGATCGTCTTCCACAACGGGACGATCTTGACCATGGAGGACGATCCGACCCAGGTGGAGGCCGTCCTGATACGGGGAGAGATCATTGTCGCCGCCGGCGAGACGAGCGACATTTTAGCCCGGAGCGGAGCCGGTGCAACGCTGGTTGACCTAGAAGGGCGGACGTTGCTACCCGGCTTCATCGACTCTCACAGCCACCGATTCGGCTGGGCCTTTACCGGTGGTGAGTATGAAACGCCAGAAACGGCGATCCAGGCGGCGCTGGAGCAAGGTTGGACGGGCTTACACGAGCTGGACGTCAACGAAGAACTGTATGAAACGCTGCGGGCGCTCGACGAACAGGGTCAATTACGCCTGCGCGTTGCCGGTTATCTGGGCATAAATTCGCCTGTTTGGGATGAGCCGATCGGTGATCAGCTCGGCGCCTACGAACCAACCATATACAGTCCCTACCTCAGGATCGACGGCGTCAAGATCTTTATGAAGCCAGACAGCCAATTCTACCTGGATAAAGAAACGCTCGCCCGGCGCTTGCCCCAACTACATGATGAGAGCTGGCAGATCGCCATCGAGTCACTGAACAGCCGGTCGCAAGAGATGATACTCGATGCTTTTGAAATCGCTTTGGAAGGTGGTGATAACAGCACCAGCCGCCACCGCATCGAGCATGCCGTGGCCATAACAGACGAACAGGTCGACCGCATGGCCGACATGGGCATCATTGCCTCAATACAACTGAACGTACCCGCCAGTTTGCAAAGTGATGCCAAGGCTTTGCGCCAGGTTATCCAACAGGAACCCGAGGGTACGGTGGCCAGGTGGCGCGACCTGATCGAGGCCGGCGTGCCCGTGATCGGCAATTCTGATTTTCCCTCGATAGACATGGAGGTGATCGACGGGCCAGCCCCTGGTTCACCTATTCGGCTGCTATACCGGGCGGTGACGCGAACCTGGGCCGACAACCGGCCACCGGAACCGTGGATGCTCGACCAGGCGCTTACGGCGGCGCAGGCTCTGCGGCTGATGACCATCAACCCTGCTTACACTACATTTGATGAAGATATCCTTGGGAGCATCGCTCCGGGCAAGCTGGCCGACCTCGTTATCCTTTCGGCCAATCCGATGGCGATCTCGACCGGTGAATTGCCCGGGATTGAGGTAGTGATGACGATGGTCGGTGGGAAAGTCGAATGGTGCAGGCCCGGTTACGAGTCACTGTGCCCTGGCAAAAACGGCCCGATTGAAGGGCATCGCCCCTCCTTGCAACTTTTTCATGTTCGAGACGCTCAGGGTCCGAGGCTCTCGGCGAATGCGGTGACTTCCTCGACCCACCGGTCCGGAGCGTCAAAGTGGATATGGTGGTCCGATCCTTCAATCGCTACGAAACGCGTATCCGCCAGTCGTGGAGAGAGCGCCCGCGCGGAGTCGATGTCTTGTAATTGGTCTTGGGCGCCGTGCATTTGCAGGACCGGCACCCCGACAGTCTCATAGATACTGCTGGCAATTTGGCGGCCTTCCTCCGTGGCAAGGTACAAGACCTGGTTGCGAACGAAGGCGAGATACGCCGCGCGCGTGCCGCGGATGCGATGGACTTCTTCAGCCTGCTCCCGGTAGCTGTCGGAGTACGTGTCGCCGATGACGGTCTGGCGGGCGGCCCAGAGTTCGCCGATTCCGGTCAGCATAGGCACCATTTGCGCTGGGTCGGCCGTGAAGCCGTGGCCGCTGAGTACTGCCCCGTGCACGCGCTCCGGATAATACGCTGCAAGAGCGAGCGCTACTCCGGCCCCGGCCGAGTGCCCCACAACCACGGCGCGCTCGATTTCCAGGGCGTCAAGAACGTCTAGGGCTTGCTGCGTCCAGAGAGGGTGCCCGTATTCGATGGAGTCTTTGCGCTCGCTCAGGCAGTTTAAAATCTTCCTCGCCCTGGCTTGGATATGGTAAAATATGCTCAGTTAGCGGAGGTTTGCAGCCATCATGGTTGGAGACAAGCCGGATTTAGGCCGGCAGATCGCCCAGTTTAAAGCAAATTTCACTTACTTTCTCGTCTCTCTAGTGGCGGCGGCCGTTCTCCTTGTCCTGGGGTTCTATACGGCCGTGCAGACGCTCTTCATGCGGCAGGAAATAGAGATGGCCAATTTCCTACTCACCTTGCTGCTTTTTGGCCTCGGTGTATCTCTGGCCTTATTCGCATTCCAGCGCTTCGCCGATCTGGGCGCAAGTTATGTTCTTTACGAACGCGGGATCAAACGGCTGGACAGCAATGAGCCAAGGATTGTGAGCTGGGATGAGGTCAAAGTCGTGCAGCGTGCATCGAGGACAATCGCCATTGGCCGGGAGGGATCTAAAGAAGGGGGCGGTAGACAATGGCGAACCTGGAAGCTCATCAGCGAAGATGGGAACAGTTTTACCATCAGCGACCAACCGCGGTTGGCGTCGATGATCGTAGGCATGCTCCTGGTCCATCATTGGCCCGCCATTCAGGGGCGTATCGAAAATGGAGAGAAAGTTGTTTTGAACCGCATCTTGGTCTCCAAAGAGGGCTTGGAATATAAGGGATACCTGATTCCCTGGTCAAGGATTAAAAGAGCGGATACGGCCGATCATATCAAGCTGGACACAATCTCCGGGCCCATCAACTGGCCAGAAATCAACAGTCACGATGACGACGACGTCCTGGGCTATTTGATGCTGCGGCGGGCGATCGAGTATTACAGCTGACCAGATTCCATTCGCCGCGACTCTAGGTAGGCATCCCGCACCGGAAGACCCTGCTCCGCCCTGGCTCTACATTTCCAATATTGAACCATGTGCCGTCGATCGTGAAAACTGTTCACGAAAATCCTCCAAGTCCATTTCGACAAGGAAATGGCGCGCTCATCAGTTCTGGTCGCAGCAATCAACCGCCTGTTTTGAGCAACTAGTATTTCAATCCGAACAATCTTATAAACCGCCTCTCTTGTCTACTTCAGCACCATTGGCAGGTACAGGTAGGCAGAGGTGGTGCAGTCGAGGGTGGAGGCGGTCAGGTGGCCGCTCACATCCACATTCCCACCAACCGTATCCGCGCCGGGAGTGTTAGGGCCGGTCGCCGCTCCCCACCAGTTGCCGGTGCCGATTTGCAGCGCAGGCTGGTTATTGAAATAGGACGCGGCGCTGTTGCCAACGATGAAACTGCTCGTCACGCTGGTCGCCCCGGCGGCGTCATTGCCAGTGACACCCAGTGTCAAGACCAGCCGTGAGTCCACGTAGCGCTCCATGGCAGAAGCTAAACTGATCGAGTATACTTTCGAGACTTACATTCCTGGCATTTCAAGGTCGATTGTTCAGGCCCCCAATGTTTCGACGTCCGTGGTATCGCTCGCACTTTTTGATCCTGTTAATTATCTTCTTGCTGCAATGGCTCCTGCTATTTTCAATAAGGGAGCCAACGTGGGATGCTGTGTCCTATTATGCCTACGCCCGTTCGGTATTATTTGACCAGGATCTACAATTTGACAACGATTTCCAGCTCTCTTACGAAACGGCAGGCGAACATTTTGCATCCAAACGATATGATCAAGTCTTGACAAGCACTGGGCGAGTAGCCAGTCCCTTTGCTATAGGCGCTCCAATTCTGTGGCTGCCTTGGTTTGCCGTGTTGCGGTTGGTGTCAGGGTTCATTGCCTACCCTTTGCCGGATGGCAGTTCGCTTAGCGGGTATGAGCGGTTTTTTGTCAGTAATATCGCCACATGGTCCGCCTTGTTGGGATTGCTGGCCTACCTGCCATCATACCGCGTTGCGCAGGGTGTGACCAACCAAAGCCTCGCATTGATATCTACTGTGACGTTCATGTTTGTCACGCCGCTTCTCTACTACCAATTTCGCGAACCTATGTACTCGCATGCCGCTTCAGCATTAATGGTTGCACTGTGTATTTATGTTTGGTGGAAACAATATGAAGAGATAGGCACAGTATGGCAGGGGCTAGGTCTGGGTGCGCTCATTGGTCTGGCCGGGCTGGTACGATGGCAGAATATCGCCTTTTTGCTTTTGCCCCTGGTATCGGTCGTTTTGTTGTGGTTCAAGCAGCCTGCCGAGAGAAGAAAGGAGACCGTAAAGCCGGCCCTGGTCTATTTACTAGTAATTGGAGCGGCCGCTATGGCTGTCTTTTCGCTGCAACTGTCGGTATGGAAGATACTGTATGGTGGCTA
>JAACFF010000042.1 GCA_009937635.1 Chloroflexota bacterium | reverse complement strand
TTATCTTAACTGACGCCGATTTGCAGGACCCTCCGCAGGTTTACCCGCGCATGATCGCCAGGTGGCGTGAAGGCTATGATGTGGTCTATGGAATCCGCACCAGCCGCGAAGGAGAGACCTGGTTTAAAGTGATGACGGCCAAGCTCTTTTACCGCTTTATCTATCGCATTACCAGCGTAGACATCCCTTTGGACACAGGGGATTTCCGTCTGATTGACCGGCGCGTGGTCGACGCCATCCGCCGTATGCCGGAACGAAATCGCTTCCTAAGGGGCATGGTTCCCTGGATAGGCTACCGGCAGACGGGCATCGAGTATGAGCGTGTCGCCCGCTTTGCTGGGGAGTCGAAATTCAGCAGCGTTAGACAGATGTTGCCCTTTGCCGTGGATGCCGTCACCAGCTTTTCCTATTTCCCATTGCGCATTGCCACGTATCTCGGATTCATCATCGCCGTGATCAGCATGCTGGCCATCTTAACGGTTGTTCTTGTGCGGCTATTCGGGCCGGATACCCCTTTGCTAGGGCAGGCTACCACGCTTGTCGCCGTCCTGTTTCTTGGCGGGGTACAGTTGATCTCGCTGGGAATTATCGGGGAGTATCTGGGCCGTATCTATGATGAGGTCAAAGGACGGCCGTTATACCTGGTTGACAAAGAGTGGGGTTTCGAAGAGCCGGCGCAGCGAACACGGGTTCGTCAAAGGGAATAAAGCCCTTAACCTCATCCGCCGATCTCAGACATCACCCGATTTAGCGGGACCACGTCGTCGTCCAACTTGTGCCCCCATGGTTTCCACCAGATAGCATCGACGATGATCTCCTTTAGCGCTTCATCGTTGGCGCCGTCCCGCAGCGGTTTCATGAGGTTCACCTCTTGTTCCCGCAACAAGCAAAGACGTAAACGGCCGTCGGCGGTCAGCCTGGCCCGCGTACAGCTGGCGCAAAACGGTTGTGTTACCGAACTGATAAAGCCCAATGTGCCCTGTGCGCCCGCCAATTTGTAAAGCCGCGCCTCTCCATCCAACTGCCCATTGTTGACCAGCGACAGGTCGCCAAGCGCTGCAGAGATAGTTCCCCGCAGATCTTCTTCTGTTACAATACCCGCCTGTTGGAAATCAGCAACATCGCCAAAAGGCATCATTTCAATAAACCGTACCTGCCATGGTTGGTAGAGCGTGAGCCGCGCCAAATCAACCACATCCTCGCCATCATTATATCCGCGCACCACAACGGCGTTTAACTTAACGCCTAATCCAGCCTTTTCCGCCATGCGAATGCCATCCAGCACCTCATCCACTTCTCCCCACCGGGTGAGTTTCTTAAACTTCTGTGCGTCTAGGGTGTCAATGCTGATATTGACGCGTTGCAGCCCAGCTTCGGCCAGCGGTTCGGCCAGCTTATCCAGCAGTAGGCCGTTGGTGGTCATAGCCATCGTTTCTACACCCGGCGTGTTACTCATCTGGCGCACCAGGTCCACAAAGTTGGCCCGTACCGTTGGTTCCCCGCCAGTCAGGCGGAACTTTACAAAACCTAGTTCAGCAAAAATGCGCACCAGGCGTAAAATTTCGTCATCCTGTAATAACTCCTGGCGTGGGCGAAAAGTGATATCTTCCGGCATGCAGTAGACACAGCGTAGATTGCATTTATCGGTTAAGGAAATGCGCAAATAGTTGATGTTTCGGCCGAACCGATCAAGCGTCATAAATCGTTGCCCTCTACGGAGATTATGCCTTCGTAGCTTTTTTGGCGAAGGATACTGCAAAATGTAACCGCAGATGAGGAACATGTCAACTAGTTTTTATGAATAATCTCTTTTTTATTACTCTTAGCGCCGCCGAGTGCTCTGGCAACTGTAAGGCAGGCCACCCGAAGCTGGTCCAAAGGACATAAATTTCTGTTCCGGCTAAAAGGTTGATAAATAGTAGGCTTTTCAGCGTGTTTCCATGCAGCGTGTTACATTCACAAAGGTATAATTACCTGAAAAGCCAAGGAGTTTTCACGGGCCACGGCCCACCATCTCAAAGGAAAAGCGGTAACTTTCACCCTGATAATCATGAATAGAGCAGCGTCCATCAGCGTCAATCTGCGTCCCAGCTTCAAATGGCTCAGCATGAACGAGCGCTCGGGAATAACAGGTGTCAGGTATCAGCCTGATACCTGATTACTGATACCTATTCAAGAAGGAGTATGTTTTGTATAAGTCTCGGCAACCCGTATTGCCATCCTGGCTAAGTTTTTTGTTGTCAGTTGCTTTTGTAATCTCGGGAATCACGGTCATCATCTTCGCCTACCTCACGACGCAGGTGCTTTGGACCCGCTCCGTCAATCCGGTAGAGGCGGCCGCTGCCGATGTGGCTGAGGTCGAATTGCAAATGGAGCAAGATGGGCCGGCTCTGGCTCCAGTTCTCGTTCCTGGTGAACCATCGCCGACCGTTATCCCTACGAGCGCTGCCTTGGCAGGTGATCAACGAACCAATATCCTGGTCATGGGTATTGACCGGCGGCCAGGAGAATCATTTATTTCAAGAACCGATTCGATGATGTTGATCTCCGTCGATGAACAAGACGAGAAAATTTCAATTTTGTCTATCCCTCGCGATTTATATGTCATGATTCCCGGATTCGGCCGTGATCGGGTCAATACAGCATTTGTTTACGGTTCCACCGGTAACAACCCGGCCGGTGGTGCCGCCCTGGCCATGCGCACCCTGGAATACAACCTTGGCATCCACATCGATCATTATGTCTTACTAGATTTCAGCGCCGTGACCAAGGGCATCGACACATTGGGTGGCGTCCAGGTATACGTGCCTGTTGAAATCAATGACCCCACCTTCCCAGACATGAATTATGGTTACGACCCGCTTTATATTCCCGCGGGTTCGCAGCAAATGGATGGGCGAACGGCGCTGAAGTACGCTCGAACACGCCATATTGACAACGATTTTGGCCGGGCTATGCGCCAACAGCAGGTGCTGCTAGCAGCGCGCGACAAGGCCCTGGGCCTTGGTATGCCCGGTCTTTTGGCGCGTGCCCCGGAGCTATTCAAGCGGGTGGAGCAAGGAGTACGCACCGACCTTAGTTTGGAACAAATCGTAGAGCTTTCACGCACCGCCAGTGGCATAGCTACGGAGAACATCCGCAACGAAGTTCTAGACGGTAATTATGTCAGCCCATATATTACGGACAAGGGAGCCCAGGTACTGGTGCTCGATCTAGAAAAAGGAACCCCCTTCATTCGCAGCCTTTTCTATGATGAGTAATTAGTGCTTTCCACGGCTAAGCAGGCTATGCTAAGAGGGAAAGTGTATTAAAGGAAATGATAGGCTGATAGTTGACCGCTATCAGCTATCAGCTATGGACCGTACCGAATTTAAAACCTTCTTGAGCCGTGGCCCCGTACTTTTGGACGGGGCCTTTGGTACGCTACTGCATAGCAAGGGCGTGCCCATTGACCAGTCGTTTGACGCTATCAACCTCTCCAACCCTGGCGTGGTGGCCAGTATTCATCGCGATTACATAGAGGCCGGGGCGGATATCATCGAAACCAATACCTTTGGAGCCAATCGTTTCAACCTGGACGACCATAAACTGTGGGATCAAGTCAAAGAGATAAACCAGGCGGCCGTAACGATCGCACGTCGCGTCATTTCTGCTTCCTTTCGTGATGTGCTCTTGGCTGGATCGATTGGGCCTTTGGGGGTTCGCCTGGCGCCTTTGGGGCGTGTGCAAGTTGAAGAGGCAGAAGCAGCATTCGGTGAGCAGATCGAAGCCTTGCTCACGACCGAACCGACCGGCGTCGATCTCTTGATCGTTGAGACCATGTCTGATGTCAAAGAGGTAACGGCGGCCGTCTGTGCTGCGCGCCGATTAGCGCCCGATCTGCCGATCATCGCTCAAATGACATTCTCACGTGATGATCGCACCTTGTTAGGCAGCGCGCCCGATGACGTGGCCACGCGCTTGGCCGAGCTAGACGTCGACGTTGTCGGTGTAAACTGCAGCGGCGGACCGGCCCAGGTCTTGCGCCTCATCAGTATGATGCGCCAGGTCGCGCCCCACATGCCAATTTCCGCCGCGCCCAATGCCGGCTGGCCGGAGCAGATGAATGCCGGGCGGGTGCTCTATCCGGCGACCCCGTCCTACTTTGGCGAGTATGCGCGCTCCTTTATCGCTGCCGGGGCAAATGTGATCGGCGGCTGCTGCGGTACAACGGCGACCCATATCTCAGAGATGCGTAACGCCCTGGATACACCAGGCGACTTGACCCGTCCTCTGCCCATCGTAAGGATTGTCTCCCGAGAAACGCGACAGGCAGCCGTGGTTGATCCGCCGACACAGCTCGCCCAGAATCTGGACGGCCGTCGTTTTGTAGTCACCGTGGAGATGAGCCCGCCTAAAGGGGTCGCCGCCCAACGCTTGCTGGCCGGGGCCAGGATGCTCAAGGAATCTGGCGCGAACTTGTTGAACATCGCCGATAGCCCGCTGGCGCGTATGCGTATGAGCGCCTGGGCCGCTGCTTACCTGGTGCAAAAGGAGATTGGCCTGGAAACCGTGCTTCATTTCCCCACGCGTGGGCGGAACTTGCTGCGTATCCAGGGGGATTTGCTGGCCGCTCACGCCATGGGCATTCGCAATCTATTTGTCACCATGGGCGATCCTGCGCGCATCGGCGATTTCCCGGAAGCGACCGACAGTTATGATATTGTGCCTACGGGCCTGATTCAACTGATTAAGGATCATCTCAACAAGGGTCTGGACAAAGCGGGTAATGCCATTGACCAGCCGACCAATTTTGTCGTCGGTTGCGCCTTGAATTTAACGCCGGCAAATCCCGAGAGAGAAATGAGGCTGTTGGCCAAGAAGATCCAAAACGGAGCTGATTTCGCCGTGACACAGCCCGTTTTTGAACCGCAAGTGGCGCGAGCTTTTCTCGACAGTTATGAGGCACAATATGGCGCACCTGTGATACCGCTCGTGGCCGGGATCAAGCCCCTTTTCAACGGCCGTAACGCGGAATTCTTGCATCACGAGGTGCCTGGTATTGTCATCCCCCAGCAACACAGGCAGCGCATGCACCGCGCCAAACAGCCCCAGACGGAAGGCGTGCGTATCTCCCAGGAAATTTTGCAGCAACTACGGCCGTTCGTGCAGGGTGTCTACATGATGCCCGCCTTCGGCCGTTACGATCTAGTAGCCGATGTCTTAGATATCCTAAATTAAACGAGCTAATATTGTTTCTATCTGCGAAATCTTTGATTCTAAGGAGCAACAATGGAAAGACGAGCACTTAATACGGCTGAAGTACAAACCGCCCTGGCTGACCTGCCTGGATGGGAAGTCGTAGACGGCAAATTATCGAAATTATTCCGCTTCCAATCATTCGCCGCGGCCATGGGCTGGATGGTCAGCGTGGCCATTTATGCCGATAAAATTGATCACCATCCCGAGTGGAGCAACGTTTACAGCCGCGTGCAGGTCAACCTGGTCACGCATGATCTGGACAACGCCATCAGCACCTTCGATCTCGCCCTGGCGCGCAAAATGGACGAACTTGCCCCAGTTGATTAGACCTCCTCGTAAATCAAGCTTTCCAGCTTGATCGCAACCTGAAAAGGTCGCTTTACATTTATACTGGTGCGCTGCGGCGCATGTTAACGCCTACGCAAGAGCTATGAGATCCCGCAAATTGATTGGTCATTGACAAAGCCAACAAAAATGATCAATTATGTTGTTACCCTTCGTTCAATCTCTTCTTCACGCCTCATGCCAAGACGCTCCATCACACCGTAAGAGCCAGGATTGCCGCTGCTTGTCGTAGCCTGGATACGGTGTAGTTTGAGGACGGAAAAGGCATAATTGATCAGCGCGCGCGCCGCTTCCGTCGCATATCCTTGCCCTCGATACGTAACACCCAAGGCGTAGCCGATTTCCCCTTGTCTGTGTTCTCTACGTATCAGCGTTAACAGGCCAATCACCTTGCCGTCAGCGAGCCGCTCAAGCGCCAGGTCGAAACATTTATCTTGCTCAAACGGCCGGTAACCATTTTGCATTTCAATATACTTCCATACCCCACGCTCCGTAGCCTCAATCTCCGGCGTTACCCTGGCCACCGATGGATGGGCAACAAAATCGACGACGTCTTTTACATCCGCTTCTGTGAATCTTCGTAGGCGCAGCCGTTCGCTTCTAATGGGTAGCGTCATCATGATCACCTGGACTGAAAAGCCTTGTTCAAACTTGTTAATTCTGGCGCTTGGGCTGTTACAAAGTACAGGCTGCGCACCAACCGAGTGATGCTCCTTCGCCAGCAGCCCAGGAGGCTGGAACAGGGTACAGTCATAGTCGCCCTTATGCTATACTTTGGCTAGACAAGGTTTCTATTTAAGATCACATGGGGTTTATCATGGAGCTTAACGGTCAAGACAATCAACAGAATTCAAGACCAATTCAAGTCACCGCTGCCGTCTACCTTATCTACGCTTCCGTGGCTGTTACCATTCTCCACGTCCTGGCCACTCTCGCAACCGGCAGGCAAGCCGAAACTGAAATCACTCCCGGGCTGTTCTTAACCCTCGCCTGCGCTTTTGTCGCCCTATTTCCAATCTTCCTGGCCATCAAAGTCAACGCCGGCCGAAATTGGGCCAGGCAGTTATTTTCCGTCGGCGTCTTTCTCAATTTCTTCTATGTCGCCGATCTACTACAATCCTTCGACGAATACCCCTATCTTACTATTCTCAGTACGATTCCATTGTTATTTCAGATCATGGCAATCGTGCTTCTTTTTCAGGGCCCATCGAACGCCTGGTTTAGATCTAACAAATCTGGGGCCAGGTCGCACAGTGAAACGGAAGCGGAAGCTATGGCGAAAAAGGACGACCAACCGCCTGCTGCAAGTGCTGCAGCTAGTGGGACCGGTGACAACGAGGTACGCGTTAGTCCCCAGCTAAAACACCTGGCCATCGCTGCCGCAATTGGCGCTGGAATTGGCTTGATGAACGCCCTGTTCTGGGCCACTACATTGCCGCCTCAATCAGCGTCTGAACTGCAGCTTATCATCTTCTTGATCATAAGCGGCTTACTTTTAGGAGGCGTTTTAGGGACCGTTTCAGGTTTCTTATTCTTGCAATTAGGGCGCCAAAATCCAAATAGGACCCCAGCATTTTGGGCTGCAATAGGCGGCATCTTAGGCGGCGTCTTATCCTTCGGCTGCTGTTTTTTTACGATGGTACTTTCATTTGCATAGAAACCCCTCCGTTTCTCGCTTTCGAAGGTCAGGGTTAACTCCCAATAGAAGTTGTTGCCAATTCTTTCCACTCTATTGAATAATCGACATCAGATCCTACCCAAGGAAAATCAGGATGCTCAAAAACGTTGAATACTCCGCTGGTATGATTGAGAAGCTGGCGAATAGTTATCTCGCCATTCACATTTGGATAGGTTGGCAAATACATTGAGATAGGATCATCAAAAGATAGTACATCATCTTCAACCAACTTAAGAACCAGCGCAGCCTCGAAATTCTTCTGAACGCTCCCAACCTCAAACAACATATCATCGGCAATCGGAACGCTTCGATGCGAATATCCACTGGCTCCTGTCCAGGTCCTGTAACCAGGTACGAGTACCGCTGCTGAGATACCTAGATCATATTCCGTATGCAAACAAAACTTGGTCAATGGCTTCCTGTAAGTCATTGGCATATGGCAACTCTGGAAGATCAGGCTCTTTGTGGAGAGTGAATGACCTGCATGAACTGATACCTATCGTGCAGGCGACAGTTATGATTGCCAGTCTGAAAATAAACTTCCAGCCTAACATGATGTTTTCCTCCCAGAGCCGGACTTTGGTAAGCTAGTCATTGCAGCATCTGCTCTTTTGATAACTCGTCGGGCTACCATTCCTTCACCCATGATTCGTACAGCTCGTGGTTTGGTCCCATCACCGAACGATACAGCGCATTGGCAGCAGGGCTCAATCCACCCACAAAAGCCGTGGTCGCGCCCAAACGTTGGATCCGCTGCAGTCCCTCGGTCAGAACCGCTTTACCCAAGCCGCGGCGGCGGTGAGCTGGCACGGTCGCTACCGGCTCGAAATAAGCGCTGCGGGTCACATCGTCAAACCAAATGGTACAGAAGGCGGCGATGGCTCCATCAGGTGCGATGGCCACAAGGTCGAGATCGCGCGAGTACTTCATTGAGGCCTCCTTATCCAGCTCCAGACCGCGGCACCTGCCAGGATGTACAAAATCCAATCCAAAGGTATTCTGTAGCGCGGCATATAGGCAACGATATAGTAAATCAGCGGGTAGGTTACCAGTGGAATCGAGAACGCTGCCCGCTGTGGGATCGTGATCCTAGGAAACGATCGCCAGGCGCCCATAATCGCCAAAACCGTCAGCGCCAACACATCAAGCGCGTCCTCTACCGGCTTGTGCTGCGGCCCGGCCCAGAGATTGGCAAAGCGCTGGGCAAGCAGCCTTAGGGATTCAGCCGGGTGCGCGCTGATCCACTCTAAAGCTTCACCTCCTGCCTGATTCATATACTCGATCTCACCCAATTCAATCAGCTTACGCGCTTCTGACACAACCGCGCCTGGGTGGATGTAATGTGCGCCCATCGCATCCATCTCCTCAAACGTGGCTGCGGTTGCATCGTTATAGGCGAGGCGCAGCTCCCCGCCCAGGTTGCTGCGTATAAAAAAGACCGCATTGAATGTCTGGTAGTTCCGCCAACCCCACGGCAGGCAGGCGAGCAGTATCCCCAGCGCGACCACGCCCACGAGCGCCCACTTGCGCGGGTTTTTCAGCCACCATAGTTCGAAGAGCATACAGCCCAAGACCACTGGCAGAAGAGCCGGCTGCACATGGAAAGCCGCTCCGATCGCCAGTCCTAGCAGTAAAGAACCTCTCCAACCCCCGCTTTGCTCCTTCCAGCGCCGCAAGAAGGCCACCAGCAGTAACCCCATGATCAGTCCGGTTAGATATTCCCCGTGTCCGGGCAGCATATCCCATATCCCACCTACCAGCCCGCTAATCGCGCCTACCAGCCCGGCAATCACGCCTGCCCCTCTACCGGTGCCAAGCCGCTCAGAAAACCAGGGCAGCATCCCATATAAAACTGACGTGGTAATGATAATGGATATAGCTCTCACATAGCCCGCTCTGTAGGTCAGCCCGAGCGCTCTGTATATCAAGCTGTCTTTCAGCGGGGGGACTGGCGGTAAATGCGCCGTTGGTCCGGTGGGGATTATATATGGGTCCGCAAACTCTCCGGTCTTTAGATGTGAGATGGCAATTTTGCCAAGCTCCCGTTCGGCGGTGGGCACCAGGTACCTTCGGTTGAATTGGTTCAGTTGGTTGACGCGAATTGCGAAGGACAAAAGAAAAATTAGGGAGAAGGATCGCCAGGGTGAGCAAGCAAACCAATCTAGGACATCGCACAAGGCACTCGATATATAATCTTTCTCGAATATCTTCTCCTTCCTATGAGACATAACTATATTTGCCTCCAACAAATCACCTAATAGAAAGCATTACCCGCGCCGCGAAGGGTGAAGGACCGGATCGATTGCAGCAGGTTTGGCAACAGCATTCCGAATCCATTTGCCCACCTGCGCGTCAATCGGCAAGAAAAGATGCTCCCGAGCAAATGACCTGAAATCGGTACCACACGCTCGGGCTACAATAATCCCCGAGAGATCGGACGTCAGACAGCTGTAATTGAACTCGGTTCCCGGATCGTTGACGAGTGGGAAATCAACGATGAGGGGCAGATGTTCGCCCCACCAAAGCGCCCCCCAAAGAACAGGATCTGTCTCCTCACGGGGATATCCAGAGCGCATTTGCAGCAAATGCCGGATCGTAATCTGCTCCTCCCTCGGGTCATTTATTTGATCGCCGAATTCTGGGAAGAAATCCATCATCATCTGATCCACGCTTGATAGACAGCCTTGATCTAGCGCAATCCCGACCAGTGACGATGTATAACTCTTCGTCGCCGATTGCAATAAGGCCATCTGCTCAACCGACCCTTCATTGAAGTACCCTTCGGCGATCAGAAAGCCGTTCTTAACAGCCAGCAGCCCATAGAGGGTCTCCAACTGAGCCGCATTGTGATACAGCTCCGCCACAAGCATAGGTTCCAGGCCCTGCTCCGCCGGTGTCGACAACTACCGGTCATCCCCAGGTAGGGGCGTGTATTCCACCGCTTCGAGCTCCTCAGTCGATAGGCCGCATCCAACCACCAGCAATTAGAGGATCAGAATTGGGCCGGTGTTGAAGGTGATGGTTCTGAGGATTTGAAGAAAGCGAATACGATTCTCCTTGGTTACAATTTTGTCTTTATTTGTCATCGCCGTGACTGCCACCTCATCAACTCCGTCATCAATACTGGTATCACCGCTGATGTCTCCACCACCGCAGGCAGCTAGAAGGATTGGTGCAATCAACAATGTCGCGATCAGACAAAGTGTCTTCTTCATTCTAAACTCATTAATAATTGGTAGTCGCCGCGCTTTGGCAAGTTCAGGATGCGGTGTCTTTTCTTCTGTTTCTCAACGCTGGCTGGTCCCACACGAATTATGGCCAGGCCTTAGATAGTCTTGGGTCGATTGACGGGCTGCTAACACCCAGTCGGAAACCTCACCCTTAACCTCCGTAGGCATGGAAAGAGGGACCGCCGTCAAAGCGACGATTGAGACATCCGTCGGTGTTGTTGATGGGATTTCTTCCGTAGTAGCGGTTGGGATTTCACTGGGCCAGTCTGTTTCCCGCCCGCAGCCGATCGTTGGTGAGGCAAAAAAACCAGCGCAACTCCTAGAATCGACAGTGGTTTTCATTAATTGGCTCTCCCTCTGACATCATACTTTGCCAGGTTCTATTAATCACAGTATAAATCAAACTGTTCAAGTTATTCAAGCGTTTTCGCGGGCTGAAAGGTTGTCTCACAACCCTGACAAAGCGTCTCGTCCACAGAATCGCAACTCTATGTAAAAGATTATGATCGCAGGGATAGCAAACTGGAGCATGTCTTTTCTTATAGAATTTCGTACAATTCCATGCCCTGCAAGAAACTCTCGCTTGGCCATTCTCCTAATTCGCCTCCCTCGACTTAAGGAAATTGGGTGCTGCGCCTGATCAAAGATGCTCGCCTATGACGCAGCTAAGTACCCTGCGTCTCTTAGTAGCGCTTCGCGCAGTAACCTGCCAACGCATCCATCCTCATTTCCAATGAAACCGCAATGAGGCCACAAGCTCACAGCCTTCGGAATTTGGAATTAAGCTGTGCTGTCTTCTCCAAGTATTTCTCGGCAAATTCAATTTCCTTTTCGCGATCAGCATATCCTGGTGAATCGTTCGCATGCGTCGTTTCTTGGTACCATTGAGCAACCATCTTCGTCCATTTTTCAATTGGGGTTGGCTGAAAACCCAGATCAGCAACCGCTTTAGACACATCGAAGGTGAGGGTCCCTCGCAGCACCCAACCCTCAGCATAGGTAAAATCAGCCTTTTGCAGGACATCTATCGGAATAGGGATCACATTGGGATGCACTCCAAGGCAACTGGCTAGCAATTCGACCCACTCTACCAAGCGGTAAGTCTTGTTACCGGCAATGGTATAGACCTGGTTGACCGCATTTATGTTATCCAGTGCAAGCAGATAGCTACGTGCCAAGTCTCGACTGAATACAAATTGAACCGATTGGATTCCACCATTTATCAGAACAAGTGGTTTGCCGTCAGTTAGTCGCTGGCAAAAGAATTGCAGGCGACCGTGATTGTCTTCTGGGCCAACCACAATGTGCGGTCGAATAATTGTATAGGTTACTTGCTGCTCCATAAGGGCTTTCTCTGCTGCTATTTTTCCGGTCGCGTAGCTGACCATTCCCGCCCCCGTTGGTTTCGGGAAAGTCGCCAACTGCGGATTTTCAGGCAGATCGTACTTTACGTCATCTTCGCGCAATGGCTGGTCAAATGGGCCGGCACCAATAAATACGGCAGTTGTTGATGTCAAGATGTATCGACTAATACTGCCCTGCAATGCAGCCAACGTATTCACAACATGATCTCGATTGAAAGCTATGTTGTCTATAACTACGTCGAATTGTTTGTTCGCCAATTTGTTGGCAAAATCGACAGCATCATTGCGATCGCCGTTGATATGATCAATCTGGTTCCAAAAATCAGGGCGGGCATTGCCCCGGCTGAATACCGTCACTTCATGCCCGGCATCGAGGGCAAGTTCAACTATCTCTTTGCCAAAAAATGATGTCCCGCCAATAACAAGAATTTTCACTCTGTTTTCTCCTATAGTTATGATAGATTAGCCACTGATAAAACTGAATCGTATAAGTAGCCGCCTGGCGTTCACAGCCGAGTTGAAAGGCGATCCATAACCAAGAGCAAGCCGTAGATAATAAGCCAAACAGAATCGCTACCAGGACCCAAAGCGCAACCTATTGTTCAATTATCTCCGCTGACGTTATTATCCAATAATCCTATAGATTTGTCATAGGTCGGCCGTGAAAAGCTGTGCTGTGGGATATTCAGGTTTGGGAGCGTAGGTTCATTAATATCTTTGACAATAAATCCCGAACCAATTTGAGCCTGAGTGGGGGGCGCAAAGTAATTCAGGCCGTTGAAAAACTATTCGCTGACGCCAAACTGGATCGATATGGCTCCTAATGTTGATCGCAGCAAGTGAGAGGTGCTGCCGGATGGGGATACTAAATTTGCTAGCTTAGCTAGAAAATTGCAAAGATGGGTGGACTATTTACCAAGTTCACAATTAATAGTGATCCTATGGCAGGTAACAATTTCCTATTGTGACGCATCTTAAGCTACAGGACGACGAATGAGGATTACATTATCCAGAATGAGTACTTTTCAGTAAAAGGGTTTGTTAAATGACTGTAGGTAACACAGCAGATGTTCTAAATACGCGATCGCTGCCCATCGTTCAAAGCACGCGGTTAGGCGATGGCTGGATTCAATTACGTGAGTTGCTATTGAACCTCGTATCTGGGGTGAGCCATGGACCGGTTATTAATGACGAACTTGCTACTGAATCCCCCACGCCTAAGGCCGACCTGGCTTCCCGGCTGAAAATAAGGCTCGCAAAATTGAAGGCCTTGGCAATGGATCCAGACGGACTTAAAGTTGATTATGAAGCACTGTACAATAGCGAAGCCTATACCGCCTACCGGCAGGAGGAACTTGCGGCCCTCCAGCAATTTGATCCCCAACAACTCCTATCGGTTGAAGCAAGCCGTGCCTTCTGGATCAATCTCTATAATGCGCTGGTCATCGATGCAGTTATTAGCTTCGATGTACAAAAAAGCGTCACCGAGGGGCGCCTTGGCATGATGACTTTTTTCCGGCAGGCTGCTTATATGGTAAGCGGGCAGCGCATGAGCCTGGAAGATATTGAACATGGCATTCTGCGTGGCAACCGGGGAAATCCCTATGTACTTGGCGCTCACTTTCCGGCGTCTGACCCTCGCCTAGATTGGTCGTTGCCCCTCGATCCTCGCGTCCACTTCGCGCTCAACTGTGGAGGTCGATCCTGCCCGCCGATCCGCACCTATGAAGCGGAAAAACTTGACCAACAGCTGGATTTGGCCACGCATGCTTATTTAAACGCCGAGGTTGAGGTACGCCCAGATCAAAAGGAGCTTGTATTGTCCCAGATTTTCCGCTGGTATGCAGCCGATTTTTCTGGAGGTGATAACCTCATCCAATTCTTAGTTGATTATCTCCCCGACGGCGAAAAACGGCGATTGCTACTCTCAAGCGGTCATGATTTGCGGATTGTATATAAACCCTACGATTGGCGGCTAAACGTACTATAGAACCCAGCCGGCCTGAATAGCTGCCGTTTCTCCTTGGTCTGCGCACGAATAATCTGCAGGAGAGATGTGCAAACTGGGCAGCATCCTTCATCTATTAATAACGAAAACCTCAAGGAGAGTAAGGTTGAACTTCAGAAGCTGATCTGAAGATCGGCAATCAGTTCCCAGATTTTGAACTCCCAGACCAGTCCAAGCCCAAGTGGAAGCTTTCGGAAATCCTTGGAGGTTTCCCAAGCGTTTTGATCTTCATTCGGGGTTCATTCTGACCGAAAGATTATCGCCAGTTGGCGAACTATGTGCGCGATCTGCAACCCGAATTTCGAGTCAACTACTGCCGGATGATTACCGTTGCAGCCGGTCACCGGTATGATATCGACGACCTACGCGAGTCCCTGGGAGCGGAATGGCCCTTTCTGGTCGACGATGACCGTATCTTGCTGCATGAGCTGGAAATGGTCGCGGCTACTGACTACATTTACGGTGACATTTATATTCCCTATACCTTCATCTTGGAAGGCGATCGTACGATCTACAAGATCTATAACGGCTGGTGGTACCTGGAACGGCCGACCGTCGAATAGATCCGCATGGATCTGCGGGTGTTATTTAACAAACGCCCGGACTGGAACTATTCACCCGACTATCGCCGTCAGCAGGCTGAATTTAACCTGCCCAAACCTATGCCAAAGCACAAGATAGGTTGATGTCGTCGCCGAGCTCAAGAATCTCAACGCCAAGTGTTCTCAGCCAGGTTATGTTAGATGAATCCGATGCCGTCAGTATTATCCCCAATTCTGTCTGGTGGATGGACTTAATCCAATCCCTCAAATAACCATGGATGAGACGGTCTACAGGTGGCGAGCGCTCAATCAGGCCGTTAAAGAGGCCATTTATCGCGATGCCCATCGCGCCGGCAAATCTTGTCGTGATGCCAGGTGCTTTGGCTTGTTGCCGCTGAAAATCACCGATTTTTGCAGCAAACGCATGTTTTCCTGGAGCCGCGAAAACGATCGGATGCGTACCCTTCATGAGCAATCGGCCGTTCACCGCCAGGTCCCTTACCTCACCATGCCAACTTCCTTCGACTTTGATCACCTGCCCAGCTTCGTCTAAGTAAACCCAGATATGTTCCAACTCGTATAAATGGTTGATATCCCAATCCCACCAGATTGCGTATTCGATGACTTGGCCAGCTTTCCACTTCCGGCTACTTAGTCGAATTTGGCGATTAAAAGATGGGGAATCTCCATCTCGTTGGAAGATCGTATAGCCGGCTGTACAGTCCACACAGGAACGTTTTGTCAGGTAATCCCAGATGAACTGTTTGGCTTCAGCTCTTCTAATCTGCTTGTCTTCTGCTACTTGTTGCTTTCTCTTTTCGGAACGGCGGAGGTAACTTTGACGATTGAACTTACGCATGCAATCACGACAATGCTTTTGCCTGCGTTTTAAAATCTTGTTACTGTAAGCGAACTCATCAAGGTGTTTAAATTCCTTGCAATGAGCACACTTTTTCATTTAAATATCAGCTATAAGGTACTGGATAAGGTACTAATAAAAAGAAAAACCCACCTTGCAGTGGGCTTTACTAGAGTAGCGGGGAGACGATTCGAACGTCTGACCTCCGGGTTATGAGCCCGACGAGCTGCCACTGCTCTACCCCGCAACGACGGCGTGCATTATAGCAAGAGGGTCACGAAAGTCAAGCGACCACGGACAAGCTTAAAGTATCCTAAGTCGCGCTAGTATATCGGCCCGCAGCGGGGGTAAATTACGGAATCAATTGTGATCCTGGAGGAAGCAGGTCGAGTAACATGAAACCGGATTTTCAACCCGAACCTTTTCGGCCGTCACGCATGTGGCTGAACCCCCACGCGCAAACGGTTCTGGCCAATTCCGTGCGTGATATGAATGGTATCACCTACCGCCGGGTGCGCCTGGATACGCCAGATGGGGATTTTCTGGATCTTGATTTCGCCTCGATTCCTGGTATCGACCTGCCGCGTCACGCGCCCCTGGTCTTGTTGTTGCATGGCCTGGAGGGCTCGGCGCGGCGTAGTTACGCTTGCGAAACGTATCGCCAACTGGCGCGGCTGGGTGTGCGCGCCGTGGGCATGAATTTCCGTTCGTGCAGCGGCGAAATGAACCGCACGGCCAGGTTGTACCATGCCGGCGTTTCGGATGATGTAATCTTTGTCGTAGATTGGTTGCAGCGCTTGTTTCCTGACGTAGCCAAAGGAATGGTCGGTTTCTCTTTAGGCGCGAACACCTTGTTGAAATACCTGGGAGAGGAGGGAGAGAATACACCGGTACAAGCCGCCGTGGCCGTTTCTCCCCCCTTTGACCTGGCCTGCATCGCGCGCTCTTTTCATCTTGGCAGCGGTCGTTTTTATGCGCCCAGTTTTTTGAAGTCACTGCGCCAGAAAGCGCTCGACCACACGCGGCTAAATGGCAATGGGTTGGATATCGAAACCATTTTGAATATTAAAACGGTTTATGACTTTGACAATAAAGTCACGGCTCCCTTGCATGGTTTTCATAACGCCGACGACTATTATGCCCGCAGTAGTTCCGGCCAGTATTTGCCCGGTATTCGCGTGCCCACGCTGGTCATGCGCGCCATGGACGATCCCTTTTTTGGTAGTGATATCCCCCATCTGCATTTGGCTAGCAACGAGGCGCTCTTGCCGGCCCTGGTGCCCTATGGGGGGCATGTCGCCTTCGCCGAAGGGATTTGGCCGCGCCGTTTCCGTTACTGGGCCGAAAGACAGGCCGCCCATTTCCTTGCACAGTTCTTACACAATGCCAATGGAACAGCGGTATAATTGCCACTGCTTGAAAGAACATATACAGATGCAAGCTGGTAGCTGTCAGCTATCAGCTCACTTAAAAGGAGTTAACAATGATCATCCATGAACGATCTGTCGAGGCCATGAACGACCAGATTCTGAGCGAATTTTTCGCCTCCGCCCAGTACGTGGCAATAGCCGTTTACTTCGACGAAGATGGTCTGCCCGACTTGGCCCAGTTCTTCTATCGCCAGGCAGAAGAGGAACGGACGCACGCCATGAAGTTCGTGCACTTTTTACTGGAAACGGGTGCCAAGCCCATCATTCCTGGTTTGCCCGCCATCCGCAATGAATTTGAAAGTGCGGCCGATGCCGTACAGTTTGCTTTGGACCAAGAGATGACGGTCACCAACCAGATCAACAACCTGGTGCGCATCGCCGTGGAAGAAAATGATTTTACGAGCAACAACTTCCTGCAATGGTTCGTCGAAGAACAGGTAGAAGAGATTGATACAATGACCACCTTGTTGCAGACTATCCAGCATGCCGCCGGCAATATGTTGTTTGTTGAAGACTTTGTACGCCGTTTTGACCCGCATGAAGGGGAAGATGGCGGCGAATGAGCCGGACTGAAGCCTGACAGCTGTCAGCCGTCAGCGAACTTTAACGCCCATAGACCGCTGATTCCGCCTATGCTATAATACGTATAACTCTGGGGATGACAGGTTTCGACGGGGAAGGCTGGCCCTGGACTGCAAGTCGAGCACGCTTTACATCTCGTAAAACTGGAAGCACAAGAATACGAGCCAAACAAAATGCTCCTTCTTACAGCGCTCTCCCCATGGCTGCGTAAGCAGTCGGAGGGTGTGATGGTTCCTTAAACCGAACCCCGTCTGCCTGATTCCGTTCGTTGGCCGGGATTGGCGCAGGCGACAGAAATGCCGACGTGCTCTGCTTCGACGTCGATAGAGGCGGTCAAGACGTCCTTTAGGGGATGATCGACTAGACAGTGGCTGACCCAGTTGGCCGGGGCGCCCACTGGCGAAAATCAAAAGGCTAACTAAGCTTGTAGAGGTTCAGAGGACGAATTTTTCGGACGCGGGTTCGAGTCCCGCCATCTCCACTGCGAGAGCACACCCACGGGTGTGCTCTTTTGCTTTATTTCGCCTCGTCTTAACTTATTTCTTAATCAACCACGGTTATCCTAGCCTGGTAATCGACTTCCCGAAAGCTCATTTGGGCGAATTCCTAATGAGTGGGAGAGGGAAGAATAATTAATTGATGAACTGTGGATTGTGATTGGTTAATGGACTGTTGCGCCGGTCAACGCTAATTGTTTCGGGTAGGGACCGGTCGCATAATCTGAAGCTGTTTACGGATGCGTAGCGAGATGTGTCTATGAGTGTGCCAGAGAAAATCGGCCGTTATGAAATCCTCGACGAGCTGGGGCGCGGTGGCATGGCCGTTGTTTACCTGGCTCGCGATCCGTATATGGCGCGCCAGGTGGCGGTGAAGTTGCTGCCACGGCAGTTTGCGCCCAGTGATTCGTTACAAGCCCGTTTTCAACGTGAAGCCAGAATCGTCGCTTCTTTGGAGCACCCAGCCATTGTGCCTGTGCATGATTTCGGCGAGTATAATGAGCAGCCGTTCCTGGTCATGCGCTATATGATCGGCGGGTCGCTGAAGGGGCATGCTGGCGGTGAGCCGCTGGCCCTGACGGAAGTCGTGCGCATTTTATCCCCCTTGGCCAATGCCCTGGACAAGGCGCATTCTCAGCACATCATTCATCGCGATCTCAAACCGGACAATATCTTATTTGATGGCGATAAGAACCCCTATTTGTCAGATTTTGGCATCGCACGCCTGGCGCAAGGCACGCAGACGACCAGCATTATGGGCACGCCGGCCTATATGAGCCCTGAGCAGATTAAAGGGGATGTGCAGCTAGACGGCCGTTCTGACATCTACGCTTTGGGTGTGATCCTTTTCGAAATGTTAAGCGGGCAGCAGCCCTATACGGCCGATACGCCCACACAAATTATGATGAAGCATGTGCTGGAGCCGGTTCCGATTCTCCTCGATCTGGCTGCAGAGCTACCGCCCACCACCCAGTTGATCATCGAAAAAGCGATGGCCAAAGAACGAGACGATCGCTACGCGACCGCCGAAGCGTTGGTGCAAGCTGTGAAAGAACTGCTTACCGCGTCGCAGTCGGCTGAAGTGGGAGCTGCCCTGGCCGCCGCCGAGATGCAGAAGACGATCGTCGAGTACCCTGAGCTAACCCCAATTTCTCCTGAGACGATCGTAGAAGAGCCCTCTTTTATGCCCAGCAGCGTGGATGTCGACCGCGAAGCGCAGCTTGCAGCGCAATATGCGCGTATGCAAACAGCCGTGGCTGCGAGCGACTGGGTAGAAGTGTTGGCCATTGGCGCGCAGATTCAGACATTAGATCGTCATTACCGTGATGTCCAGGCCATCATGACTGAGGCCCAGTCGCGACTGACGCAGCCTGTGCCGCCACTTCAGTCTGAAGTCATTGTCCCAGTTGAAGGTGAAGCTATGGCCCATGCCCAAGCGCATCCAGCGCCGGCGACGGAGAAAGCCCCAACCTCTCGCGGGCGCCAGATTCTAGTCTTGGGCTGCGCGGTCATAATCCTGATTGTGCTCTGTCTGGTTTTGCTTGTTGTAGCGGGAACTTATTTCAATGATGAAATGACTGCCGGAGATTCACCTACCACGGACGTGATGACATCCTCCGCGGGCGTAGTCGCGGCCACTGATGACACGATCGTGGTGCCGTCGTCTACGCCACAACAAGCTGCAGAAGTCACGCCAACCGCCGAACCCACCATTGAGCAGCCCGATCCCACTGCAGAACCTGCCCAGCCGCCCCCAGCAGGGGAACCGTTTTCTGACGCCTTCGATAGCAAATCCTCGGCCGACAATTGGGAATTGTGGCAAGATGAAAGCGCCGAGTTCAGGATCGGCGACGGACAGTTGACCGCGGTAGGCATGGATGAGGAAACCTTAAGTTGGGTACGCCTAGTGAATGCATATGATGCGTTTGAAGCCACAGTCGACGCCGACATCGTGGAAGGTGGCAGTTCTGCCTTCTTTGGTTTCGTCTTTGATGGCGACGGTGACAATTACGTGGGCTGTTTTGTGCAGGGCGATAACTCCGCCTATTGTGCCGAGTCCTTGAACGGCGAGACTGAATATGGCGATTGGGCGATAGTTGATTTGTCCGTGCTCAGGGACAATGAAATCCTTTTTGTGGTCTACGGGGATCAGTGGGCCATGGCCGTCAACGATCAATGCATCGGTTCCGGAACCGTTGATTTTCCGTCCGGGGGACAGCCGGCTTTAGCTGTGACCACGGAGAGTAACGAGGTACGCGCCGTCGTCACTTATGACAATCTTGTTGTGCGTTCACCCACGGACCAGGGTCTGGATCTGCTCAATTGCCAAGCGGACTACTTTGAGAGCGGCTAGAAACAGCCAACATTCAACGAAAAAAAGCTAACGAATTGTCTGATCTTGTTTGGTAGCCTGCGGGCTGGACCAATCTCCAAAAAAAACGCATCGTAGCCATTTCCATGTAGATTGGTCCAGTCTACGACCAAAATACCTCGCGGGCCGTTCGTGTACCTGGCGACTGATCATTTGCTACCAAATTTCCAAACTTGTGCTAAAATATAGAACTTTCGTTCTGCAAAAAAACAACATGGAGTTAACGTGAGCTGGTGCTCACCAACATTGGATGTATATCCAGGCTGATAGCTCACATCTGTCAGCTGTCAGCTATCGACGAGGAGACCATGCCAAAATTTGAACTTGTATCAGATTTCCAGCCTATGGGGGACCAGCCCCAGGCCATTGACAGCCTGGTGGATGGTTTGGACAATGGCGAGAAGTTCCAAACCTTATTGGGGGCGACAGGAACCGGCAAGACCTTTGCCATCGCCAGCGTTATCGAACGCACACAACGGCCGACACTGGTGCTGGCTCACAATAAGACGCTTGCTGCGCAGTTGTACAGCGAGTTTCGCGAGTTCTTTCCCCATAACGCAGTTTCCTACTTTGTTAGTTACTATGACTATTACCAGCCGGAAGCGTACGTCCCCCGGCACGACCTCTTCATTGAAAAAGAGACCCAGATCAACGATGAAATAGACCGTTTGCGTTTGCTGGCCACGGCCAACTTGTTGAGCCGGGAAGATTCCATCATCGTCGCTTCGGTTTCTTGTATCTACGGCATCGGCAACCCGGAAGCGTGGGGTAAGGTCTCGGTTGCCATAGAAAGAGGGAAGCGATACCGGCGCAATACCTTGCTGCGCCACCTGGTGGATATTCAATACGACCGCAATGATATCGAGCTGCGACGGGGTGTGTTCCGCGTTCGTGGCGACACTCTGCAAATATTCCCCGCCTATGCCGAAACGGCATACACGGTGGAATTCTGGGGGGATGAGGTTGAACGGATCGCCGAGTTCGATCCCTTGACCGGTGAGATTCTGTTGGAACAAGCACGGCTGGATATATTCCCGGCCACGCAGTTTATCACCGATGAAGACAAGGTAGCCGCGGCGATCCAGGATATCGAGGAAGAATTGAACGAGCGCATCGTTTACTTCAAGAAGCGGGATATGTTCCTGGAAGCGCAGCGCATCGAACAGCGCACCCTTTATGACCTGGAGATGCTGCGTGAAGTTGGCTACACCGGAGGCATTGAGAACTATAGCCGTCACCTGGATCAAAGACCGGCCGGATCGCGCCCCTGGACGTTGCTCGATTACTTCGCCCATGATTATCTGTTGGTTATTGACGAGAGTCATATGACCATTCCCCAGGTGCGGGGCATGTATGCCGGTGATCGCACGCGCAAGCAAACCCTGGTGGATTACGGTTTTCGTTTGCCAAGCGCTTTGGACAACCGGCCTTTGAATTTTGACGAGTTTGATAAACTTTTGAACCAGGCGATATTCACCAGCGCCACACCTGGCCCCTTTGAACTAGAGAACTCGGCCAGGATCGTGAGGCAGGAGATACGGCCGACTGGCGTGATTGACCCTGATGTCGAGGTACGCCCGGTCAAGGGCCAGGTAGATGACCTGTTAGGCGAAATTAAGAAGCGCGTCGAGATTGGGCAGCGCGTGTTGGTGACCACACTGACCAAGCGCATGTCAGAGGACCTAAGCGATTACCTCTTGGAGATGGGCGTCAAAGTTCATTATCTGCATTCGGAGGTTCATACCATCGAGCGCACCGAGATACTGCGTGACCTACGTATGGGTGTCTTTGATGTGGTCGTGGGCATCAACCTGCTGCGCGAGGGGCTGGACCTGCCCGAAGTCTCGCTGGTGGCGATCCTAGATGCTGACAAGGAAGGGTTCTTGCGTTCTGAGACGTCGCTGACCCAAACCATCGGCCGTGCTGCGCGGCACGTGGACGGCAAGGTGATCATGTATGCCGACAAGGTCACCCGTTCCATGAAAGCGGCAATTGATACAACCAATGCGCGGCGCGAGCGGCAGATGGCCTACAATGAGGCGCACGGCATCGAACCGCGCAGTATCGTCAAAGCGGTACATGACCTGACCGATGACATCATGGAACAGCGCGATCTGGCTCTGGCCGAAGATCAGGCGGGTTATACGACGCTCGCTGATTTGCCCAAGGCGGAATTGAGCAAGATGGTTATCGAGCTGGAGAAGCAAATGAAACATGCGGCACAGGCCTTGGAATTTGAGAAAGCGGCCGTTCTGCGCGACCAGATTGTGGAGATGCGCCAGTTGATGGCCTTGAAAGATGCAGGAAAGGACTCCGATCTGCCGGAATGGGAAAAGATGCGTTTAATGGACGAGGCTGGTGTGGCGTACGACGTCAACTGACCATCAAAAATTTCGCGGATTGCGCAGATGATATCGAAAAATAAAATTGGGCCTAAATTGCAGGGTCCAATATAGTAGACAGGCACGGCGTTAGCTGGTTGGAATCGTTTAACAGATACAAGGGCTTCACCGATTAGGTGAGGCTTTTTTGCTATGTTATACTTGCCAATGTCTTGGTTTCATTACTGGTAGGGACAAGGCAATCGAGTAGATGTTTCTAGTAAGGATTGATTTTATCTCCGATTGCCTTGCCCTTAACGACACATAAAAGAGATACTTGCCTTCAAAACAAATGACTTCCTTTGGGAGCGGCTTAAATGGAGTTGACGTTAGATTCGGAGCAGGATGAACTGCTCAAGCATACAAGGGAAACCTTGGGGCGTTTGCGGGAGGTGCTGGCCGAAACAGAGGCCACGCCATCCGATCGCAAAGCTTTGACAGATTCGGTGCGCCAGTTGGATGAGTTATTCTTGCTGGTCGTTGCCGGAGAATTCAACTCGGGCAAGTCCGCATTCATCAACACGTTGCTAGGAGAATCGCTGCAAGAAGTGGGCGTCACGCCAACCACAGACCAGATTTACTGGCTGAAGTTTGGGAAAGCTATAGAAAAATCTCCTGGCGAGCGCGGTATTTGGTTGAAGACCGCGCCCGTAGAACTACTGCGCAAAATCAGCATTGTCGATACCCCCGGTACCAATGCCATCATGCGTGAACATGAAGCGCTTACGGCCGAGTTTGTGCCGCGCAGCGACCTCGTGCTCTTTATTACTTCAGCCGACCGGCCCTTCACCGAGAGTGAACGTAGTTTCCTGGCGCAGATTCAGGAATGGGGCAAAAAGATCGTTCTGGTAGTCAACAAAATCGACATTTTGGGCGACCCGGAAGAAGTTGAGCAGGTAGTCGATTTTGTGACTTCAGCCTCGCAGAAGCTCATTGGCGATATCGCGGCTGTTTTTGCCGTGTCCGCGAAATTGGCCCAGAGTGGGGATGTGGCCGGTGGGTTTTCTCCTCTGGAATCGTATATTCAGGAGACGCTCGACGACGACGGCCGTTTTCGACTCAAATTACTTAACCCCCTTGGCGTTGGCTACCGTCTGGTGACGCAACAGCTGGAGGATGTGCAGGTTGATTTAGATGTCTTGCGCGATGATAATGCCCTGCTGGATGACGTCAAACGGCAGATGATTTATTACAATGACGATATGCAGCGCAACTTTAAGGCGCGGCTGGGTGAGATCGACAACTTGCTGTACGAAATGGAGAAGCGGGGCAACGATTTTCTTGACGACCGCATCCGTCTGGCGCGCATTCCCGATCTCTTGCGCTCCAAACAGTTAGAAAAAGATTTTGAGAAAGAAGTGGTGGGCGACACGGCCGAGCAGATCGAGCAGCGCGTAAGCGAGTTGGTGGATTGGCTGGTTGAACAAGACCTGCGGCAATGGACATCCGTCTCCGAGCACCTGACGGAGCGCAGCGCCGAACATGCCGGGCGTGTCGTCGGCGAGTCAGGGCCGCGTGAAGGGACCCTGGCTTATGACCGGCAGCGTCTCATTGAGTCTATTGGCAAGGCTACAAAGCGGGCGGTAGAGACATTTGATAAAGAGAGAGAAGCAGAAGAATTGGCGCACTCGGCGCGCGCGGCCGTGGTAAATACGGGTCTGGCTGGTATCGGCGTGGGTTTAGGTGTAGCTGTCGTCGTGGCCGCACATACTGCTTTTCTGGATTTCACCGGCGTCTTTGCCGGCGTAGCCGCAGCGGCATTGGGGCTGCTTATCTTGCCCGCGCGCAAACGGAAAGCGAAGCAGGAATTTGTGGAAAAGCTGGAAGAGCTGCGTACAAAGCTGATGGGTAGTCTGACAACCCAATTTGATCGTGAAATGCGGCGCAGCACGCAGCGTATTGAAGATACCATCGCGCCCTTCACGCGCTTCGTGCGCGCTGAGGAAGAGAAGTTGACTGCTCAATGGGACCAACTGCGGGAGCTAGAAGCGCACATCACCGGCTTGCAAACGATTCTCGCTAACAGGGAACATTGAGCGAGATCACCGTTTATAAACTGGATGAAAATGGCGCAGTAGTGTGGCAGTATCCGGCCGTCGTCCACCAACGAACCCCATCTTCCGTGCGTCTGGAAGCGACCTTCAATCGCGACGATCTCGACCTGGGATTCGCCTTATTCAAACGGGGAGATCGCTTCGTCGAAACCTTCTACAGCGACCGCTGGTACAATATTTTTGCCGTTTACGATCGCGATGATCACAAGCTGAAGGGCTGGTACTGTAATATCTGCCGGCCTGCTGAGTTGGCAGAAACGGCCGTACGTTGTGAAGACCTGGCCCTCGATCTGTGGGTGACGCCGCAATACCAGATTCAAGTTTTGGATGAGGAGGAATTCGCTAGCCTAAACTTGAACTCTGAGGAGCAGCAAAAGTGTTTGAAGGCTCTCCAGGAATTGACC
>JAACFF010000294.1 GCA_009937635.1 Chloroflexota bacterium | reverse complement strand
CAACCGTCTCGCCCGTCCCCCCAAACCCTAATATCCACCGTAAGGGCGAAACGGTTGGCCAGAGCCTCACAGGATAATCAACCTACTCCCATTCAACCGTCTCGCCCGTCCCCCCAAACCCTAATATCCACCGTAAGGGCGAAACGGTTGGCCAGAGCCTCACAGGATAACCAACCTACACCTATCCAACCGTCTCGCCCGTCATCCTACAGAAACGAACACAAGGCATTACCATGATCGAACTGACGCTGAACGAATTTGAACAATGCCGCCCTCTTTTCCAGGAAATCGAATACAGCCTTTCCATTCAGGCCGCCATCGAAGGCAACAACCCAGGCCGCATATTTGTCGACAATAAAATCCAACCATCCACAGCCTTAGCCCTGACCGTCGAAGGGTATCACCTGGCCGGCGTACACAACAATCCAACGACCAACACAGCGCTGCGCCGCCTACTCAAAGAGCGCATTTTCACAGGCCAGATATTCGTCAACGGCGATTGGTCGATGTCTTTGTCCATATATCCACAGACCTGGGAATCAAAGCTACCCGACCTCGTCCCCACCCACGAAATCGAAAAACTAGATCGCTATCATTACCTGTGCCACGCTGTGCAATTCGACTGGCGCAGCCATATTCCCGCGGGCTATAGCGTGCGGCGCGTCGACCGCGCTTTGCCAGAAGCGCCTGCCTTGACAGAAGCTTTGCGCGGCTGGATAGACATCGACGAGATATGGGGAACAGTCGATAATTTCCTGGACAAAGCTGTCAGCATATGTATCCTGCACGGCGACCAGATCGTTTCCTGGTGCACGCCCGACTGCGTGGCCGGTGACCGCATAGATGTCGGGATCATCACCGACCCGGCCCACCGCCGGCGTGGTTTGGCCACCATAGCCGTCGCCGCCACCGTTGAACAATGTCTAGACCAGGGATTTAGCGCCGTCGGCTGGCATTGTAACGCCGGCAATATCCCATCCTGGAAAACGGCCGAAAAAGTAGGATTCCAGCGCCATTGTCACTATACCTACTACTACTACATCTACGATCCCATCGATCACCTGGCCGAACTAGGTTGGTACCACTTCAAGCTCGGTCACTATGCCAAAACAACCGCTTACTACGACCAGGTATTCGCCCAGCGCGACGATAACCCCGACTATTACTATCACTTGGCGGCCGTGGCCTGGGCGGAACTAGGCAACAGTACCCAGGCGCTCAACTATTTGCATGCCGCCGTGGATCACGGCTGGACATCCGCTGCATACACAAAACAGGTAGCAGCATTTGAACCTCTGCACGGGACACGCGGCTGGAATGCAGTTCTGGCGCGGATGAGCTGATACTCGCCAGTGCGACGATACATCCTTCTCTTACGCGATCGCCCCCAATTCCGCTATTTGTGGCTGGCCGCCGCCGTCAGCTTCGCCGGTGACTGGTTCAATACCATCGCCACGGTTATTCTGGTCAACCGCTACACCGATTCCACCACGGCCGTCGGTCTCTTATTCATCGCTCGCGCCTTGCCCCCTTTCCTACTCGGTCCTGCTGCCGGCGTCATCGCCGATCGCTTCAATCGCAAAGCCATCCTCATCGTCACCGACCTCTTGCGTGCGGGCATCGTCCTCGGCTTTTTGCTGGTCCAAAGCGCGGAACAGGCCTGGTTAATCTACGTCTTGACCATCTCCCAATTCATTATCTCCGCCTTCTTCAACCCCGCGCGCGCGGCCCTCTTACCCTCCCTCGTCCAAGGCAGAGATGAACTGTTGACCGCCAATACACTGACCGGCATCACCTGGTCGGCCATGTTGGCCCTCGGTGCGGCAGCCGGCGGATTGGTAGCCGGTTTATTTGGCGTTGAAACGGCCATCATCATTGACGCCGCCACCTTCCTAATATCCGCCCTTTTCGTCTTGCACATTCAAGTCGCGCCCCGCGAAAAACAGCCAGGACCCCGCGATAGCGGCTGGCGGGACTTTATCAACGGAGCCCTCTACCTGCGCCACCGCCCGCGCACTGCCCTCACCGCCTCCGTAAAAGGGCTGACCCAGATCGGCAGCCCCGACATCATGATTGCCGTCTATGCCGCGTCGATATTTCCTCTGGGTCGCGACGGGGCGCTGGCCTTAGGCTGGTTATACGCCGCCGCCGGCTTGGGCGCCATCATCGGGCCATTGGCCGCCAACCGCGTGGGCGACGGTTCAAGACGAGCCCTGCAAATCGGCATTGCCGTGGGCTTTATTTTGGTCACCGTTGGCTGGTTTCTTTTCGGCTGGGCCCCCGTGCTGCCCCTAGCCGCCTTGGCCATCCTGGTGCGCCATATGGGCGGCTCGATCAACTGGACCTACAGTGACGTCCTCTTGCAGCGCAACGTGGAAGATCAATTCCTCGGCCGTGTATTCGCCTTCAATTTCGCCTTCTTCACCCTGGCCATGGCCTTATCCGTATGGTTAAGCGGCTTAATACTGGACAACACCGGCATCACATCTCGCCAATTAGCCTACCTTCTCTCCGCAGCCAGCTTACTCCCGCTTCTTCCCTGGATCTGGGCCAGCCGCACCACTCGCCAACCGGTTAGCAAACCATGACTATCGCGCAACCCCATTAACAATTAACCATTCACCATTCATCAATTAATAATTTTCCAACCCAAAGAAGAGCGACAATATGGCAAACATAAGCTACAAACAGGATCTACTCCACCAATTACCCGGCCAGCACGTCTATCTTTTCACCGACGACCTGCCTGATTTCTACTACAAAATTGGCTTCAAAGAGCGCGGCACCGGCATGGAACGCGTAGTCGGCCGGTGGCTGGATAACAGTTCATTTTGACCTTGTCACTAAACTGAAACGTCCCTAATTATTCAAGGAACCCGATCATCAGCCTATCCGACTACAAGACAATCAGACTGCCAGCGACTGATTGCACCAAAGGCAACTTGCTTTTATACTGCATGACAGAGACAGTTCTAATTAACCCCCAAAGACGCTGGTGACACTGCAGTTACCGGAGCACAAGAGCCTTGCCACAGAGAGTCGCTCGGTCACTACCATGATGGGTAAGAAAACAGAGTACACACAAATCATCGCCGAGCGCTACCCGCAACTTCCGCTTCATAACGTAATCCTGAACGGCGTCAAGGACGGAGACGGAGAAGCCTTCAAGGCCGGCATCGCCGCTTACATTTAGCAAAAGGAGAGACAACATGGACAAGGTCATCCTATTCGATGTAAATGAAACATTATTGGACTTACGGGCACTAAGACCGCTGTTCGAACAATACTTCGGCGACCCGGCCGTTTTGCCTGCCTGGTTCGCTCAACTGCTGCGTTCGGCCATGGTAGCCACTATCACTGGTGTCTATCATGACTTTGGCGCCCTCGGCCGTGATGCTTTGTTGATGACGGCCGAAAGACAGGGGATAACCCTCTCCCCCACTGATCAAGATGAAATACTTGCCACCATGCGCCGCCTCCCGCCACACTCGGAGGTTCCCGATAGTCTTGCCCGTCTGCAAGCAGCAGGCCTCCGCCTGGCCACCTTGACCAACTCCCCACCCTGGATACTCAAAGAACAGATGGCCAACTCTGGGCTCGAAAACTATTTCGAGCAAACCCTTTCAGTCCACACCACACAACGCTTCAAACCTGCCCCGGAGCCTTACCGCCATGCCGCCGAGCAGCTCGGCGTCAACCTTAGCGACATCTGCATGGTAGCCGCCCACGACTGGGACATCGCCGGAGCCCAGGCGGCCGGCTGCGCGACAGCCTTCATCGCCAGGCCAGGTATGGTCCTCGGTCCCTTACAGAAAAAACCAGACCTCATCGGCCCTGATCTGGCCTCAGTGACCGATCAAATTCTTCTGTAGGGGCGAGACGGCGCGGTACGGACTCGCACTAAACAAATATACTTCCCCCGCGCCGTTTCGCCCGCTTGATTATTGTCACCTACCGGTGCAAATTCTGCGCCGCGATGAACGAAAGGCGATTCTCCGTCAAAGCCCACGCCGTGCGATTGGTGGCTTCGAACTTGTCCAAGAAGTTGATCTGTAACTTTTCCCAGTCACAAGCCTCCATCACCTCGCTCTTGTCGCGGAAGTAATCCAGGATGTCAGAGGGATGCTCTCGCGTCAGCTCCACCTCTGGATCGCCCCCTTCATGTTTAGCGGAAATGTTGGCCACGTGACCGGAGATTTCCACCAACTCATCACGCCGGTTGTACGGCTGGCGCACAATGCTTTTCCACGTCTCGGTGATGTGATGTTCAAAGCGCACCACGTCCTCAAAGCCCAACTCCTTGCGGAATTGAGCCGTGATTTCCATCGTCTCGTTGTTAACGGAGTTGCTCCAATTGAAGCCAATCAACGGCGACGTGCCATCGTCGCGTGCGAAGAGTTTAGCGCCAATCAAGGTCCACAACCCGGCATACGGATTGTCATTGCCCATAAACACCGAGATCTTGAATTCAATATTCACCCCCAGGCGGTGCAACAGGTAGCCCAAAAGCACTGTGCCAGGATTGATGTTCAACACCTGGCGCACACCATAAGTGGTGTAGTAGTAGAGAAACTCGTCCAGCCACTTCAGGGCGTAATCATTAGGCTGCCCCACGCCACCAAAGTAGCCCGTGATCGTCTCCGGGCCGCCCAAATGGACGTTGGAGCCGTCAGTGCCCTTGGTATCTAATGTCTCCACGTAGCTGGCGCCAATAATTTGCATCGCCGCGGCAAAAGCCGGCAAATCGCCATCCGCTTCTTGCTCTTTCATCTTGCGCACGCGAATGAAACGGCCGGGCACCAATTCCCCGTTTTCAATAGCCTGTTCGGCCATCACCTTCAGCCAGGGGAAGTATTGCGCGGCGCTGATCTCCAACGTTACGGCAAAATCATCGGCGAATTGGGTCGTGTCCGCCGTTTCGCCAAGAACCTTGCGCCGGTACTCGGCCACGCTGATGAAAGCATTATTGTCCCTTTGTTCGGCCAGCCACTGCAAATCTGCCAGGTAAGCAGGTTGTACTGCCTCCACGCGCTTCAATAACGCCGGCAGTTGCCGCGCTGCATGCGCCTTGGCATTGATTTCCTCCGGGGTCCCATATTTCGCTACAACCCGCAGGAAATCATCGATCACCCGCATATCAGGGTCGAGCAAGATGCCATTCAACGCATCCAGACGATCGGGAGAAATCTTCAGTCGTTGTCGTATATCCTCGTTCATACCTTAACTCCTAACTGGGTGCCCGATTCGGCCGCCCAACGCCACTTTTGGCCACAACATACGCCATTAAAATGGGCCTTGTTCCTTCTGCACCATTGCCAGCAAATCCTCGTATTCTTCATCTTTCATACCGAAATAGTTCTGCTTCTCCGGAAACGACTTGTCGTTCACTTCCATCACATACTGTTTCAAGCCATTCAGAATAACCTCGCCGGCATTGCCATAAACTTTCGCCATGCGCGGTGTGAACTTGGGATACAGTCCGAACAGGTCATGATAAATCAAGAGCTGCCCGTGAGCATCTGGACCAGAACCCAGGCTCATGATCATCGTGCCCTGCGACCGTTCGGTGATTAGTTTACAGAGGCGGTCCGGCACCAGTTCCAATAAAATGCCGACAGCCCCAGCCGCTTCCAGGGCCCTGGCGTCATCCAGAATCTTCTTGGCCTGTAAGGCGCCTTTGCCCTGCAAGCGGAAACCGCCCAGCGCGCTGGCGCTTTGTGGCGTCAAGCCCAAATGGCCAAAAGCGAGAATACCAGCATCGCTGATGGCGCGCATACGACCTGCCATTTCCGCCCCCCCTTCAAGCTTGATCGCATCACACGCCGCCTCAGCCATAAAACGGCCGGCATTGAGCACGGCCGTCTCATCACTCGGCTGGTAGCTCATATAAGGCATATCCCCAATGAGGAATACATTAGGCGCGCCCCGCCGCACCGCCTGCGTATGGCGGATCATATCGTTCATCGTCACCGGCAAGGTGCTGTCATAACCAAGCATGGTCATGCCCAGGCTGTCCCCCACCAGGATCATATCCACGCCCGCCTCCTCCTGGAAATAAGCAGTCGGATAATCATAACAAGTCAGCCACGTAATTGGCTCACCCTCATTCATCTTCTTGAACAAAATCGGTAAAGTCACCTTCTTACGCTCAGACATATCTCTCCCTTCACTGATCACTGTCAGCTGAAAGCTGAAAGCTGACGGCTGAAAGCTGTCAGCTGCTCACTCCTTCGCTTGCAGCAATCGATACAACGTGCGTTGGGCCAGGATGTCGCTGCTCACAGCGCCGACAACCTCGCCTTCATTGACAATCGGCATCGCCGATATTTCGTGATACTCCAATTTGCGCACCACGTCGAGAATATGGTCACCCGGACAGGCGGAAACCACCTCGCGTGTCATAATATCCGTCACCTTAGTATCTGAACGATAGGTGGTGGCAGAGGCCTCGGTGATATCGCGGTCCGTGACCACGCCTACCAGATCGCCTTGCGCGGATATTACCGCCAGCAAATCCCCCTTCTGAGCGATCAGCAGTTCGGCTGCTTCGCGCACCGTTTGATCTTCCCAGATAGTAGAGATCTCGACCATTACATCGGCGACCGTACGGCCGCTTTCACTGGTGGCGATCCGGTTAATGGCGATCTGTTCCGCCGCTTCACAAGGCAGCATATCCGGATCGGCGACCAGCAAGTCGATCAGCTCGCGCATATTGCGCTGGATGACCTCGACCAATTTCTCACGACCCGCCAGGCGCCGTTGTTCCGCCAGAGTGGCAAGCTCCGCTTCGTGCCTAATTAGCCATTCGTCTACAGCCCCCCTGTCACCCAGCATCTCTTGCGGTATGAGTAGATGATCCGGCACCTTGATCAACAGTTCCTGCGCCGCGAAAATGACGCCGCCAGAATTAACGAGGAAGTCAGTGGCGATGACCACACCCTTCTGCCAGTAGACAGTGCGTTCCATGCGGCAGCGAGCAGCCCGCCGTTCAGGCGCTGGGGAATAGGTATTCGCTCCTTCAACAATAAGAGCCCATTCCCCCATGCGATCAACGGTCATACTTGGCTTTGAAGTGGCGTCCACGTCCAAATAGTTGGCAATTGGTGCGGCGGGAACCAGACAGTAAGCTGACTCACGCAGCAAGTCATCGCTATAATTCGAGAACTTCGTTTTGGAATGGCGCACACCAGTGAGATGCGCTTCATAATACGGATAGGCAGCGAAGTCATGTTCTTCTTGAACCTCGAGCAATTCCGCCACCGGCAAGCCTAACTCATTGTAGATATATCCGCTGGCATCGCTGATACCGGTGATACGCGGTGCGTGGTCCGGGTCTACTTCGGTGAGCAGGCGCGCCGTATGCGTTCCTACCGCCCCAAAACCTTGAATCAGGACCGTCAGCTCCTCGCGTGAAGGAACCCTTAGATTGGCGCATTGCGGCAGGGAATGTAATCGATGCATCTCCTCCAGCAAGGTCTCTATAGCCACGACCACGCCTTGCGCCGCAGCACCCAACTGATCGATACGGTTTCCGCCCATGTCCACAGGTTTGGACAACGCCCTGTTTAGGCCATTCTCAATGGCGATCGTTTTCATATCGTGATCGTCGGTGCCTACATCCGGGCCCGGCAGATAGATCTTACCGTAACGATCTATCAGATGAGCGAACCCGCGCACAACTTCGTCGTGCGCTTCTGGCGACAGGTCCATAGGCGCCACGATCCCGCTCTT
>JAACFF010000293.1 GCA_009937635.1 Chloroflexota bacterium | reverse complement strand
CAATTCGCGTAAAGCTTCGTTGCCACCCAGCAGTGGATCAACCTGGTAATAATCAAAAGTATGGTAGCCGTGATTGCTTGCCGAACTAAAAACGGGGTTGAGGTAAAGGGCTGTGATGCCCAGATCTTGCAAGTAATCCAGTTTGTCCACCACACCATGTAGATCACCCCCCTGATATCCTTGCTCCTGCGGCGGGCTACCCCACGGCTTCAAGCGGATGCCGCGCGGATATTTGGTGCGCGGGCTGCGCGCAAAGCGGTCAGGGAAGATCTGGTAAAAAATGGCGTTTTTTGCCCAGTCGGGTGTATGGATATTCACAATAAGCAGGTCTCCTCGTAAAAGCTATCAACAATGCCGCAGAACGGCCGTTTCACGTACAGGCGTTAGCATGTCAACTAGAAATTATTTTGGGGGCGTGCGTCACCTGGCACAGGAACGTCCCGGTTAATCAAATACTAAGCAGCGGCTTTGTACCATCTTGTCAAATCGTTGTCTACATGTTTCAAGTCGAGCAGTTGCATGCCGGCGGTTGTCCAATTGTCTTGAGCTGGTTTGGCGGCTGCCAATTCTTCGGCGAACGCGTGGGCTGCATCAGTCCAACCTGAGCGGGAAAAGCCGAGATAGAACACGCGCCATTGGCCCTTTTTAGGCACGACCTCGCTTGTTTTGACTATCAGATCCTGCAATACGGCACGTCCTGGGGCTCGCGCCTGCCACTTGCACTCGCCAAGCACGATAGTTTTATCCATGCGGTTGATACCCACGACATCTACCTGGGCATCTCGCGTCCAGGCGCTGCCTACCTGATCCACCAGGAATGGCAGTTGGCCGGTAGCACCGGCTCGTAGCACCCACTCCCTGCTTAGCTCTTCCCAGGTATGGCTGCCGATGAAGTTGGGCAAAAAGCGCTTGATTTCTGCCAGGGCAGGCTCCTGTATATTTAGAGCGAGTTGCGCCTGCCGCGCTGATAGGAAACGGTAGTAAAAGCGCAGATAGGGATCGCTAATGTGATAGCGGCCCGATCGTGAATGCCCGGTGGCTGTCACCGGGATGCGACGCTCGACGAAGCCCGCTTCACGCAGCACGCTTGCATATTTGGAAACATGCCCTTGAGCTAACCCGCTGCGGGCGCTGATCTCTTTCTGCGTGCGTGCGCCAGTGGCGATAGCGCGAAAAATGGAGACGTAGTTATGGGGATCACGGACGAAATCTTGCAGAAGCAAACGGGGTTCCGCTTGCATCAGGTTATCGGCCGTGAGCAGTTGGCTGCGTATGTTCTCAAATACGGATACGGTGGGATCGATTCTCTCCCAATAAGCGGGAATACCGCCAAATATCGTGGAGAGAGTCACCCGCTCATCCGCGCTGTAATCAGGGAAAAACAGGCTTGTTGCACCAAATGTAAATGGCTGGAGGAGAGATTGGCGCGTGGCACGGCCGTAAAGCGGTGCTTGATAAGATAACACCTGTCGCTGCATCATGCCCAGGTGTGAACCGCTGATGATCAGGAACAGATTGGAGTTCTCAAGTTGCTGATCCCACGCATTCTGCATAACCCCGGCCAGGCCAGGATCATTGTCTAGCAAATAGGTGAACTCATCTACGATGAGAACCAGGCGCTCCTCTCGGGCCAGGTTGCCTACCTGCTGCCATACCTGAGCCCATGTTGCATAGGTGAAATCAGCCGGAGCTGGCGTGGTAGGATTGGCAAAGTTGTACAGGGCTTGGGAAAAAGAGCGTAATTGATCTAAAGTCGAAGAGGGTTCGGCGACCCAGTAGAGGCCGCGCAGGTCAATTTGTTTAAGCCAGTGAGTCAGCAACCGCGTTTTACCAACGCGTCTGCGCCCGTACAATACAAGGAAGGACGCCTCTGTTGAAGCCCCAAGGCTGTCCAATAATGCCAATTCGTGGCGCCGGCCCTTAAATTCCCGAAATCTAGTCATCATCCATACGTGACAAGTATTATACTTTGTGCGTATATTACACTGTTAATTGATTACGTCAAGCGCAAAGCGGTTGCGCACCGGAGCCGGCGCTATGGCCTCTTTTACGTAACAGACCGCCCAACATTTCAATGACGCAGTACTCTACTCTGATTCCCACCTGGCTGCCAACGAGATTGCCCGCTGCCAACGGTGGAAACCATCGTCGCGCTTTGCGCTCTTCATGGCCGGTTCAAAGCAAGTGTGGGAACCAGGTAGGGGAGGGAGCTCATGCGGTGAGGACCAAACCCCCGCTCCCAATCCAGCCAGCAATCCCGCTGCCCAGGCTGTTGTTTCCGCAAAGGTAGGTCGCAAGACGGGAATACCAATCAAGTCGGCTTGAATCTGGCAAGCCTGATCACTGGAGGAAACACCGCCGCCAACCAGGAGACGCTTCACCTGCAGATCTGTTTCGCGGGTGATGGTTTCCAGGATTGCACGTATCTGGTAGCCAATGGATTCAAAAAACGCGCGAGCGACGTGGCCCCGATCGTGACCTAGCGTAAGTCCAAGAAGTGTCGCTCGAGCAGATGGTATATTGTAGGGTACATCCAACCCTGTGAAAGCCGGCACAAAAACCACGCCGCCGGCATCAGACACACTGGATGCCAGGGCGTCCAGCTCTTCATAACGGTCAAAGAGCCGTGCATTGTCACGCATCCAGCGAATTGCCGCCCCGGTTACGGTCGTCGGTGCTTCCAGACAGTAGGTCTGCTTATCACCCAGGTGCCAGGCATAGTAAACGTTGATTTTTTCCTCTTCCGGGGCCTGATTGCCGAGAAAAACCTTGACGTAAGAGGCGGTGCCATGCGTACATTCCGCATCACCAGGCTGGCGGCAACCCTGGCCAAAGAGGGCGGATTGCTGGTCGCCAATCATGGCCTTCACAGGCACATCGGCGCCACGGCCGTTCGCTGCGGTCACGCGCAATGTGCCAAAATCAGAGATCGTCGGCACAGCCTGGGGCAACGCTTCTTCATCGATTCCCACCCAGGCAAGCCACTCCGGCCAATATTGGTGAGCGCGGAAGTCATATAGACCCATCGCCTGCACCAGCGATGTATCCGTGCAATGGCCAGATGGTCGTCCCAGGGCGGTTAACAACCAGGCGGCCGAAAGGCCAAGGCGCAGGTCACCCGATTCGGCCGCGCTTCGTATTTCCGGTTGGTGGCGCAAACGCCAGGCCAGGTGTAAGGCCGACATATAAGTTCCCGGCGAATATCCCAAACGAAAGCGCGCTTCTGGGGCCAGGGGCCACCTTTCCAGCTCTTCCAGAATAGGTATGGTGCGTAGGTCTTGCCAGGTGATGGCATTGTTCAAGGCACGGCCGTTGCGCTTGTCCCAGGCGAATTCCGTATTGCGCTGGCTGGTGATGCCGCACGCAGCTATCTCATCTGGCCGGCAACCAGCCTGGCTAATAGCCTCCGTAATGGCGTCGGAGACACCTTGGGCCACGGCCTGTGGGTCCTGCTCCACCCGGCCTGGCTGCGGATAGATGCACTTCAAAAGACGGTAGCCAAATCCGGCAACATTCCCCTCTTGATCCAGAATAATGGCTTTGCTACCACTGGTTCCCTGGTCGATTCCGAGCAAATACGGTTGGGGCATGGGTGCCTATACGTCTACTCAAATGATCCAGAAACTTCTGGTGGGATTTGGCGCGCCAACCTGGCGGGATCGCTTGAGGAAGCCAAAAACGGTCGCAAGCGCACGTCAAAAGAAAACGTTCCCGGCGCGATCACGTAAGATGCCAGGGTAGGGGGACCACAACTGGCACCGCCTAACCCCATCTGTAAGGCATCAAGGTGCAGGGTAATCTCTTCCCGGCGCTGCAATTCGTGGGTGTGCCGTGCCGCGAACAGGTCATCCGCCGTGTAATGCGCGGCGCTGAATTCCAGAGGCTCCGACCCTGCGGCCAGCAAGCCCACGCCCTGCTCATTGGCCAGCGCCAGCCAGCGCACATCCGTCTTGTTACCGTTTTCCTGGGGCACGATATAGGGTACATATTGTTCGTCGACCGTGCCGCCATAGAGGCCTACAGCCGCTCCCTCCTGGCGATCGCGGTAGTTTTCATGCGGGCCACGGCCGAACCAGGTCAGTTGTTCAAAACCTGACGGCAAGATCATGTTCAAGCCGACGCGCGGCAGAATGGGTAAGTTCGGGTCCACTTGCACTTGATTCTCAAGCACTATTTCACCACTGCCATAGATGGTGTAAATTTGTTCATGATCAAGCGCCCGGGGATAGGCTTCAGAACCGTAGTTTGAATGGACGCGCAGTTGTATCACTTGGGGCGCTGGCTGTTCAATGACAACGGTTTCGCAGATGCACATTAACTGGTCTAATCCTGCTTGCAGCCAGAAACCAAGCACCTGGCCTGGCCGGTCTGTAGCCAGCTTCAGACCGTCATTGTCCGTCGGCGCGCGCCAGATGGCGAGTGACGGCCCTTCAGACAGCAGCGTGGTTCCGTTATATTGCCAATCGACCAGCTTTCCCTTTTCTTTGTCAAATTCGATCGTGAAATCAGGCCCGCTGATGGTTGCCAGGCTGCCGTCCTGTACCACTTGCAGCGCAGGGAGCTGGTCCAATGGATGAGGAGCGCGAGCCGGCGCTTGAAACGGTAAGGGCAATTGCTCCCAGGCAATCTCATGCCCGGCCTTGGCCCAGGGTGTTTCCTCAGCCAACGTAAAGCGAATGTTGAGGAATGATTCCTGCCCTGGCTGCAGATCAGGTTCCTGCAAGGGCAGCGCTATGACCTGGCTGCCGCCGGGCGGGATATCCAGCTGCCGCAGCGCCCCTTCTTGGCCAACACGGCCGTCAACCGCCACTTCCCAATGGCCAATAAGAGCCTGCATCGTGCAAAAATCCTGTTCATTGCGGATTTCGATCAGCCCCGCAGCCAAATCTACCGCTTCGATCGCCAGGGGCTGAAAGAGTTTTTTGGCCTCGTACATGGCGGGGTGAGGCGTCCTATCCGGCCAGATTAAGCCGTTGATGCAGAAATTGACGTCGTTGATCGTGTCGCCGAAATCACCGCCATAGGCCCAATAGGCGTTGCCCTGATCGTCGACCTTCAACAAACCCTGGTCGACCCAGTCCCAGATAAAACCACCCTGTAAGCCGTGGTATTTTTTGACCGCCTCCCAATACTCTTTGAGATTGCCGGTGCTGTTGCCCATGGAGTGGGCATATTCGCACATGATCAACGGCCGTGTACCGCGTGGATCCTCACCATAGGCCACGATCTCGCTCACCTGCGGATACATGGGGCAGACGACATCGGTGACGCGCTCCCCATCGCTCCAATCCTGGCCGTGAGGCCGGTTGATGGCTCCTTCGTAATGCAACGGCCGTGTCTCATCAACGCCGCGAATCCATCCCGCTAATGCATCATGATTGGGACCATAGCCACTTTCATTGCCCAGGGACCACATAATGATGCAAGCATGGTTTTTCGCACGTTGTACCATGCGCTGCCCCCGTTCCAGGAAGGCATAGGTCCACTGCGGATCGTGGCCAAGACGATCATACAAGGCGTGCGCCTCAATGTTGGCTTCGTCGATGACATAAAGACCGTATTCATCGCACAGTTCGTACCAGCGAGGGTGCATCGGGTAATGGCTGTTGCGCACGGCGTTGAAGTTAAACTGCTTCATCAGCTTGATATCGGCCACCATGGAGGTCTCGTCGACAGTTTTCCCATGGCGATCGTCATGTTCGTGCCGGTTCACCCCTTTCAGCAGCACCGCTTGGCCATTAACCAGCAGTTCGCGCCCCTTGATCTCTACCTGGCGAAAGCCGACTTTACAGCTAAGCGCTTGCAGCAGTTCGCCCTTTGGATCATAAAGTGTGAGCAGCAGCGTGTAGAGATATGGCCTTTCGGCTGACCACTTATGCGGGTTGGCTACGGCGTGCCGCAAAGTAATATGGGGAGGTTCGTCCACCTCAACTTGGAAAGTGCCTTTTAGCGGGGCAGTAAACAATGGTTCTTTTTGCGCGTCGAACAGTTGCACCGCCAGCACATGATCCGCCGTCGCAGCCGTGTTAAAGGCTTCAAGTTCAACCTGGACCTCCAGCGTCGCATCCTGATAATTTTCATCCAGGAGGGTACGCACAAAATAGTCGCGGATGTTTACCTGGGTCGTGGCGTACAGATAAACATCCCGATAGATACCAGCCATCCACCAATGATCCTGATCTTCCAAATAGCTGCCGTCGGACCAGCGAATGACCATGGCCGCCAGTTGGTTCTCGCCCGGCTGCACAAAGGACGTCAGATCGAACTCGGCCGGCAGCCGGGACCCCTGGCTGTAGCCCACGAAACGGCCGTTTACCCAAAGATAAAAGGCAGATTCGACCCCTTCGAAACAGATAAAAACCTGCCGCTCTTGCCAATGCTCCGGCACAGTGAAACTGTGGCGATAAAGACCGGTGGGGTTGTCTTCCTCGGGAACCCAGGGGGGATTAGGCGGGATAGGCATCTTGACGTTGGTGTAAATGGGCTTGTCATAGCCTTGCATCGTCCAGTTGCCGGGCACGCTTATCGGATCCCATTTCAAACTGTCCAGATCATCCGCATAAAAAGCTGCCGGCACAGCATCCGGATTGGCAACGTAATGAAATTGCCAGTCACCATTGAGGTTCTGGAAATAGGGTGACGCATCGCGATGGCCGAGCAGAGCAGATGCTTGGTCTGCGTAGGGCACAATGCTAACATGGCCGGGCCGTTTATTAATGCCCACGACTTGTGGGTCTTCCCAATGGCGTTGCTTCATGTGCTATACCTTATTGCCTAAGAAACCCGGTTCCTACCTTTTCTTAATTGTGTTGGTCTTTAGAAGAAACCGGGTTTCTGACCACAACGGGTTTCTAGGATCACCGGTGAATTGCAGAGGTATTATTCGAAAGAAACCCGGCATTTAAATTACTTGGTAGAGCCGAGGGTCAATCCTCCGATGAAATACCGTTGTAGGAGGAAGAATACAGCCAGCGTAGGTATGGCAGCCAGCAGTGCTCCGGAAACAACCAGAGGCCAATTAGTGATGAATTGCCCCTGCAGACTGGCCAAACCAGCCGTCACCGGCTTCAGCTTATCATCCTGAATGAGGATCAAGGCCCAAAGATAGTCATTAAATATCCAGGTGAATTCCAGGACGGCAATAGCGGCAATGGCCGGCACGGTTAAAGGTATGGCAATACGCCACCAAATGCCAAACTCGCTGGCACCATCAATGCGGGCGGCGTCGAAGATCTCGCCCGGCAGGGTGCGCATGAAGTTGCGCAGGACGAAGGTGCAAAAGCCGAGTTGGAAGGCAATATGGATGAGGATCACGCCCTCGTAGGAGTTGTAGAGGCCAACCTTATTCATGAGCAGGAACACAGGTAGGAGCAGAATCTGGAAGGGCAGCATCGTGCCGGCAACATACATAAAAAAGATGGGACGATTACCGCGAAAACGATAACGCGCCAGTGCAAAGGCAGACAAAGAAGAAAGAAAAATGGTGCCGATCAGCGCGGGAATAGTGATGATGAAACTATTTAGCAAGTATCTGCTGACGTTGCCCCTGGTCCAGGCTTCAATGTAATTTTGTAGGGTTATTTCCTGAGGGATGCTCCAAAAGCCGTTGAGCGCGATATCGTCCATGGTGCGTACAGAGGTAATGACTGCACTGAAGAATGGCGACATATAGATCAAGGTAAAGGATATCAAAAATATGTAGAGCAGGAGGCGTTGCCAGCTTATGCCCTTTTTCTTCTTGCCGGTAACCGCTTGATCTACATAAGTCGGAGATAGAACGTCGTTTTGTACTGTCATGATATTGTCCCTAGTACTCC
>JAACFF010000656.1 GCA_009937635.1 Chloroflexota bacterium | reverse complement strand
TACCCTGGAACGGCCGTCCAATAGATACTTTTGCCCACTTTTCCATTTTGAAGCTCCATATGTTATATGCTGGGTATAGCCAGCCCTCTTTAATCAGATTTGGCACCACGGGCGCTTATTTGAAACTGCATAGTCCGCAGTGTGGATTGATAAAGTTTTGTTCGGCTTGCCAGCAACGTCGAAAGGACACCGATAGAATCAGTGCACAAAAAGAAGGAGCATCCTGTTGGAATTTGAGCGGATTCCGAAAACCAGCCCACATGGCGCTTATTACTCGCCAATGAGCATAAGCTGATTAGCGCATGCAGCCGCAACCTGTCTCACGGGAGCTGTCTCGCCAGGCATCGTAGCCCAGCCCTGTTCTGTTACGTAAGCGGTGCGGTTGCGAGAAGAACCTATTGCCTTCAATTCCGCAAGCTTCACAGCCCCTTGGCCATCGGCATTAAACTGGGCCACGCAGATCGGTGCCAACCGGGCAACGACGGCACTTTGAGCGGATTTTTCCGCCATTTCCTCAGCCGACCCGCCCGTCGTCCAGCCACCTCGAGAAAAGCCGAGAAACAGTGTGAGAACGATCGCGCCGATGGCGATCCAGAAGACACGCGATTTCTTCAGTTTAGCCTTGTCCCATCTTAGTCGAACATCAGCAAAGTTTTGTCGAATACCTGTTGCATTGGCTTGCATCGTATTTCTCCTTTGTCAAGCATAAGCGCGGTGACGCGCGAAACGAATAAAGAATAAAGGGAATTCAACTAACAAGAACGAGTTCGGCTGCCGCCCGGAGGCGGTCGGCTACCCGGTCTGGCATCTCGCCTTTACTGATAAAGGCGTCGGCACCGGCGGAGAGAGCTGCCTGCTGGCGAGCATCCAGTTGGCTGATGAGGACAATGACGGCAGCGGGCGGGCAGGCTGCCCGCAGCTGGGTCAGGGTGTTGCCGGAGGCTACGGTGATTAATTCCCAGTCCACCAGCAACATATCTGGCTGGTTTTCTGGGGCCAGGGCTAAGATGGTAGGCCAGTCGGCCGCCTCGCCGACCACCTCCATGCTTAAGTCCAGCAGCAACAGCCGGAGGGCGGCGCGTACGTCTGGCTGGGGAGCGGCTAATAACACACGAATCATGCATCAATCCTACCTTCAATACACCCCAGAAACATCGGCCGGTCAGGGGGTTTTTGGCTCCGCCAAGTGGGGGATTTGGAGTTCATGTCTAGGGAATTATCGTTTCGAAGTAAGCCGCGAAACAGACTCAGTAGATCCAAATTTCATCTTTCCGGAGGAAATTGATGGATAATGAAGGCAAAAATTTACTGAATATCGTTGTCGACTGTCAACTTTCAGGGCCTAAACGACCATTTTGGATGCCTTCAACCCGCCATTATGTCAATATTAGCAACAGATTTTCTTTTGGAATCCAGTGTATTCACAAATATTGGATCTACTGAGACTAGGAGAGAGGCTGGCCACATTGAATGAGCGGTGCAAGCTGCCAAAGAGGGGTTGTCGTTAGAAACAGGAACTATCGGGAGAGAGGAAACTATACGGATTGCGGGAAGTTAACAAGCGGAAGCTACCACTGAGTGGCGATGGCCGGCATCCGCTGGATAGTTTCAGAGAAACGGATATTATAGCAGATAGAGTTTTCGGATTATTGCGTGTGGTTCAGAAGGGGGCGAACTTTCAGACTGCATTTGCTCGAGCAATCAATGAGATTATCGACTTGGTGCTCTAAGTATTTCAATCATTGATTGCCTAACCGGACCCTGGAGATACGACGATGAAGAACTACTATCTCATCCTCGATGTTGAGTCCGATGCTACGATGGAGCTTATTATGGTCAGGACATCGGTCCGTTCATTGATCTTCAGGAAGCTTACGCGGTGTTAAGCGATCCGGCTCGACGGCGAGCGTATGACGATGTGTTGCATCAGCGTTCTTATGCAGAACCAAGCAGGCCAGGCAGTGCCGGAACCGAACCACTGTTTTCGAGCAAGCCCGCACCAGAACCGTTGATACCGACCCAGGAGCAAGCTGACCTGGGCGAATTATCGCTCACCAGGTCTTTTGGTTCCTTTAGTCCCTCGTTTGATGAGCTGTTCGGCCGTCTCTGGCGCAATTTCAGTCTGGTTAGGCCCAAAGTTGAACGGTTGAGGAGTCTGAATGTCGAAATTCGCATCTCGCCTAAAGAAGCATTGCGCGGCGGCCGTGCTCGACTTCTTGTCCCGGCGCGGCTGAGGTGCCAGGTTTGCCAGGGACGCGGTGGTATGGGGTTTTATGCATGCTGGCAATGCGATGGCGCTGGTGCCGTTCAGGGGGAGTATCCTGTAATCCTCACATTCCCACCAGGGGTTGTTAACCACTGCGTGGTTGAGATTCCTCTTGACCGGTTTGGCATTAGCAACTTCTATTTGAGAGCCATTTTTAGAGTAAGTGAAAGCCGCCTATCACCAGAAGAGCAAAGTTAACTACTGAACAGGAGATAGCCGTCCGCTGCGCAGGTGTATCCTCATGATTCTGAAGGTGGCGGCAGTTAATGTCAGAAGATACCTCTTGCCAATGAGGGTTTTACGCCTTCGTTTCCTCAATTCCCCGGAGTCCCCTCATGGGAAACCAAGTGGATTTTTCCGCGTCACTTTGTTCTAAAATGGCCAGAGAATAGGTAGGAAAATCATCGAGACGATAAACAGAAATACGGTCAGGAGAATGCCCACCCGCGTATAATCGAAGAATTTGTAGCCGCCCGGACCAAAGACCAGAACGTTTGCTTTATGGCCCACCGGAGTCATGAAGCTGGTGGCTGCACCAATCACCACTGCCATAACAAACGTCAGAACATTTACGTTGATACCCAAGGCGATCTCAACCGCAATAGGCACCATCAGGACCACGGCTGCTGCGTTGGACATCGGCTGGGTAATCATGGCCGAGAGCAAATAGATCCCGCCCAGCAAGGCCGTGGGCCCCCATCCGCCAATCGTACCCAGAAGTAGGTCTGCAAGGAATTGTGCTGTACCAGTGTTCTCCATCGCAATCCCCAAGGTGAGCATGCCACCGACCAGAAAAACAGTTCGCCAGTCAATGCTTTCGTAAGCATCATCCATGGTCAAGCACCCGGTCAACACCATCAAGACCGAGCCGGTTACCATGCTGGTGGCAATACCGAGGTCGGAAAAGATAGCCAGGGCGATAACTAACAACATGATCCCAGCAGCCAACGGTGCCTTCTTTTTACGACCGCGTTTTTCGATATCGACATGCTGCAGAACCAGGAATTCATTTCCGTCATTTAGCGCCGCTACGCGTCCCGGAGGCCCCT
>JAACFF010000292.1 GCA_009937635.1 Chloroflexota bacterium | reverse complement strand
TTTGCGTAGTAGCCTGTAGCCCGGCCGCTGGTGTGCAGAACAGTACGGCAGCGCCAACAGTGGGAACAATCGCCGTGGAGCCGGCCGACTCTGCATCGGTGCCGATTGAAGTTACTTACTTCACCCCGGCGCAGGGGGAGGGGCCTTATTACACGGTGCATAAGCCCGAAGACCGGGACAATGATTTGACCGTCCTGCAGGGCGCACCTGGGATACCGGAGGGTGAGATCATCGAATTCACAGGAAAAGTCTACGATGTCGGCGGAATGCCTGTGTCGGGAGCGACGATCGAAATATGGCAAACTGATAAAAATGGCGTTTACCTGCATCCTAACGACCCGGGCACTGAACAGCGTGACCGGAATTTTCAATTTTATGGCGAGGCCGTGAGCATCAATGATGGCAGCTACGGTTTTCGCACAATTCTTCCCGGGCATTACGAACCCCGCCCGCGTCATATTCACGTGAAAGTTAAGTTTGAAGGAAAGGAATTATTAACGACGCAATTCTATTTTGAGGGGGATGCGGAATTGGCTAACGAAGCTATGTTTAACCAAACGGAAGGCGATGGTGTGCACCTGATCATTAGTCTCACAGAAGAACAAGATACAAATGGCAATTCGATCTTGATAGGACAGCGAGATATTGTATTGAGTGTGGACCTGTCGAGCTAGGCAGTAGATACCTACAGATGGTGAGGCCATTATCATTCTTCTGATGGGACGGGTTCGCGGATTAGCTGGTAGGCGAGAGCCCCGAGTACAGCGCCAACGATAGGACCGACCCAATAGATCCAATGACTTGTCCAAACGCCAGCCACCAAGGCGGAGCATGAGTGGGCCGGGTTCATGGAGGCGCCGCTTATGGGGCCACCCCAAAGAGAATTCACACCCACTGTGGCGCCAATCATAATGGCGGCCAGTTAGCCTTCAGCTTTTGTATCGGTGGCCACGGCCATAATTACAAATATTAAGGCTGTGGCGACGCCCAAATGACCTAAATCGGCCGTTAACTGATTAACAATGATGGCCCCGCAACCGACAGCTACCAAGGAGAAGGTGCCCAATGCTTCAGCTAATGCGCGGCGTGATAGATCATTAGCCATATCTAATTTACTCTATGTTCATAACCGCCATTGCGGCTATTTGGGGGCCGCAGGCTGTGTAAATTGCGCAAATGAAGCAAACTTTCGCTGTTGGTTGACCCTTAATGACACCTGAAAATGAATGCTTCATTACATTCCCAATTCTATTACATTCATAGAATTCAAGAAACGTTACCATATGTTGAAAATCTAATTGGAGTATATATAAATGTCTGACTGGAATAAACAAATAATTGAAGAGTTTCGAGCCAATGAAGGCAAAGTTGGCGGCATGTTTGCTAATAATACGCTCCTGCTTCTGCACACAACCGGTGCCAAGAGCGGAAAAGAACGTGTTAACCCGCTGGTAACTATTGAAGATGGTGACAGACTTGTCATAGTCGCCTCAAAAGCGGGCGCACCATCTAATCCAGATTGGTATTACAATGTCGTAGCCAATCCGGAGGTTGGTGTAGAATACGGTACGGAAACATTTCAAGCGCGGGCTACGGTAACTTCAGAACCAGAGCGAACGGAGCTGTATGAAAAGGTTGCCAACGCACGCGACAGTTTCAATGATTATAAAGTGCAGACGACACGCGTCATCCCCGTTGTGACGCTGTCCCGAATGTAATTGGTAATTGGCTGGTTCAGGGCAAATAACTGAACCAAAGCGCATTGCGCTGCCAAATTGATCATCGCCCATCTCGCACAGCGAGATGGGCGATTTTTCATATTTAGTCAAGCTTGCCAAATTTTTTATGCAGGTGCGTGGAGGTGTTGTGCCGATGTACATTGAGATTTATAATGATGGTTGAGGAGACGTTTGAGGAGCAAGGAGGCGCAGGGTGATGAAGCAAATCGGCCGTTATGAAATCCGCAAGGAGAGCGGTCGAGGTGGGATGTCCACTGTGTATGAGGCTTTCGACCCCCACTTTAGACGCGCGGTGGCGGTTAAGGTCATGACACGGGAGCTGTTGGACGATCCCAAGCTCGTGGCCCGGTTTGAACGGGAAGCCCAGACCATTGCCACCCTGGAGCACCCGGCTATCGTGCCCGTTTACGACTTTGGCGAAGATGAGCGACGCCCCTTCCTGGTGATGCGACTCATGACCGGGGGCACGCTGGCTGATCGGTTGAAGGGTGGGCCGTTGAGTGTGTCGGAAACGGCCAAGATTCTGAATCGCATCGGCTCGGCGCTGGAGCGCGCGCACCAGCAGGGGGTCATTCATCGCGACCTGAAGCCTAGCAATATCATGTTCGACCAATATGGCGACGCCTTCCTGGCTGATTTTGGTATTGCCCGGCTGACAGAAGGGGCGGTCACGCTGACCGGCGAGAATGTGATCGGTACGCCGGCATATATGAGCCCGGAGCAGATCCACGGGGACCAAACTATCGACGGCCGTAGCGATATTTACGCCTTGGGTGTCATCTGTTTCGAAATGCTCACGGGGCAGCGGCCGTTCCAGGAAAAGTCACCCGCCAAACTAATGATGCAGCACATTATCGATCCGGTGCCCGACATCCGCGAAGTACGGCCGGATTTGCCGGTTGGCGTGGAGGCGATCATGGCACGCTCCATGGCTAAATCGCCGGAGGAACGCTACACCAATGCTGGTGAGCTAACGGATACGCTGGATTCTTTGGCCAAGATCGACGCTGTTGCGCCGGCAGCCGGCCAAGATGCCGGTGTTGGGAAGGTCGCCGCAGCGGCTGCATCGGTGCAGGCAGATGAGATGGCCTCACAAGCGAAGATGGAGGTGGATGCGAGCGAGGTCACGATTCCGGATTCGGGGGAGATGGTGGGGCAACCGCCTGCTCCTGAAGCGACTCTGCCTCCTACACCAGCGCCGGAGCCGGTCGTGGAAGCAGAAGCGGTAGGAAAGATCGGCCGTAGGAAGTGGATTGTCATTGGGGCGATTGCACTGGGAGTGCTGTTGTCCGTGATCCTTGCTGTTGTTTATGGCGGGGATATTTTCGCGCCTGGTGGAGACGAGGCGGCAGAGATTAACGACGCGCCGATTGAGGCCGCCGTGATTGGAACGGAAGTGGAGGAGGCGGCCAGGCCTGAGGAGGAGGATGGTTCCCGGGATACACCCGTGCCCGATCCGCGACCGGCGGCCGAGGCCTTGATGGAGCGTTTCTATGTCGCCATGGATGCGCAAGAGTACGATACGGCCGAAGATGCCATTCGCCAGGCCATCACCTTATTACCGGAGGAGGCGTGGCTACATGGCGAAATGGCCTGGTATATGGAGGCGACCGGTGATTTCGAAGGTGCTCTGGCCGCAATGGGGAGAGCGATTAAGCTGGATCCGGAGAATGGGGGATACTTCGCAGCTCGGGGCAACATTTTCCGAGAATTAGGCAATTTGGAGGCGGCTCTGGCTAATCATCTCCAGGCGATTGAGTTGAGTCCTGATGATCCCTATCCACTTATGGAATTGGCAGAAACGTATAAGCAATTGGACGATCTGGGGGCGGCCCTGGAGCATTACAATCAGGCCCTGGCAATAAAAGAGGATGAAGGCTGGTTGTACGGCGCACGAGCAGACGTCTATTTCCTGCTTGGCGATTATGATATGGCGCTGGCGGATCTGGAACGAGCCAGTGAAATTGAACCTGAGGAACAAGGCTATTTCACACGGGCCGGTGACATGTTATTGTTTGAAGCGCAAGACCCGGAACGGGCTTTGGCCTATTACACCCTGGCCGTGGAGCGATTCCCCGATGAGGGTTGGGTGTACAACGAGCGGGTCAATGCCCACGAGGCTTTGGGCAATATCGACGCCGCTCTGGCCGACCTGGAGCGGGCTATCGAGCTTGATCCGCAAAATGGGCACTTTTATATTCGACGTGCCCAGTTTTTTCTAAATCAGTTGGAGGATATTGATGCTGCCCGGGCCGACCTGGAAAGAGCGGTCGAGGTTGATCCTGAAAATCCCGACGCATTCGCGGAGCGGGCATCTTTCTTCCAGTATCATGCTGGCGATCTGGAAGCGGCCCTGGAAGATCGCAGCCGGGCATTGGCTCTAGAACCTGAAGGGCCGTGGCGCTACGCCGATAGGGCTGAAATCTATCGCGAGCTGGGCCGGCACGACGAGGCCATGGGTGACCTGGCGCAATGCCTGGATCTGGATCCGGGCTATTATTGGTGCGCCTGGGAGCGGGCCTGGGTCTTCGACGATCTAGAGCAAAAGCGAAAGGCTGTTGCCGACTTCCGGCGGTTTTTGGACCTGGCCCCGGAAGATGAATGTCCTGAATGCCGCGAGGAGGCGGAGCAGTATATTCGCGAGAATAGCCAGTGATTTCTGTTGGGTGGGTGAGGGCGATCGGAGTCAAGTATTTCACAGATAACGCAGATTGAATTGCATAAGGCTGTTTTGTGCTAAGGATTGCCAGCGAAGTATCTATACAAATGTGGGGTTGGGCGTTTGATTTTAATTTTAATCAATCTTATTTTCGTGTTCCGGCAGAGAATGCGGACATGGCTCATGAGATCATGTGGAGGGCCGGGGTTGATTTGCTCTATTAATCAGCCGGCGAATGACCTTGTGTGTGATGCCGGCAAGTTGGTAACCTTTGCGGCTAAAACAAAAAGATATCGTTTCAATACCCAGCCCTCGTCGACATGAGTTGGATCTACAGGCAAATATGAGTGGGACGGCCACGGCCGTCCCTCAATCCCAACCGGCAATCCTGTCTACGGATTCGTCAAGGTTCCTTCGAATATGAGGATGCCTATGCCTTCATCGGCCTCACCGTCATAGGTGCCGCTACCGGTGGTTCCCGTGAACCTTCCGGTACCTTCGGTGATCCAGTAATCTCCATTGAAGTTGGCGCCGCCTGAGTCGTTGGGCACTGCTTCGCCGGCGAAGTGGCCGATCAGTTGATCGCCGTTAGCGGCAGTGAAGAACATCTCTTCGGCCCACTGCTCCCACGGAAAAGTAGCGGTACTCACCGTTGATACAGCATACCAATTGCTTTTTCCCAGGTGGGTGCCCTTACCGTCCGCTGGAATGTCTAGTATAAAGTAATCGGCGCCCCCATCTACTGGTTCTGGAAACGTTGTGTAGGTGGCCTTGAAGGGCACGGTTGCCGGTGTTCCATCCGCGCTCACAAGCGCCAGGCCGTCAATGCCAACAAAAACGAGTAATAATGTAACCACAATCAACACGAGTACAGAAACTTTCCTTTTCATCGTAACCTCCTCATAGCGCTGACCTAGAGGGCTGATTTCCCCCCCCTGGCCAGACACCTGACTAAATACTGTTTCGGCCATCAATATGAAAAGCATAGCAAAGCAAGCGTTCCCAAAGCGTTTTTGGCGGACGAAACGATTAGCTTTGGCGATCGGTGATGGAACCTGGGGACTTATAGTTGGTTCAAAAGCCGAGCTTGTTGGAGGGCGGATTGCAAGCAGGCACGCGTTGTTTCGGGCTGGTCGTTGTTAAAGGTGGAGATAGCTCTTTGCAGAACGGCCGTTAACTCATCGGGTAAGCGTGACAAATCCGGCAGGAGCAGTGTTTCGGCGTAAGATACAGCCTCAGCCAGCTCATTGTGAGTTAAGGCAACGTCTATCAAGGGCCAAAGGGCAGTCCACTGTAAGGGGATGACGATGGGCAGCGTCCGCCAAATGGCCAACGCTTTTTGGCCATTTGCTTTGGCGGCAACCAAATCTCCCTCGAGCCACTTTAGCCAGGCCAGATTTGATTCGGCCGTAGCGACATATTCTTGAAGGTTGCCTTCTTCGGCGGCGGCCATCACCTGAGGCAACAATGCGGCAACACGATTGTGATCCCCCCGTTGCGCCTGATCGTAATTGCGCTGAAGCCGGTACACATTGGCAATAGTTCGACAAAGGCGACAAATATCCCAAGGATCCGTGGTGCGAGAAACGGCCGAATTTAATGCCACACCAGCCTCATCAAATCGACCGGTTGTCATGAGCACGCTACCTAATTGCTCAAAAATCTTGACCTGCTGCTTTGGATCTAGCTCGGTCTGAGCGAATAGGCGGATGGCTTGTTGGAGATACTGTACCGTATCCTTATTGGCGTAGATCACCTGTGCCACCAGCGCGGCACGGTGGTAATGAGAGATCGCTTCTCTGTATTTTCCGGCTGCTTCACAATGGCCAGCGATTTGCCCACTGACGGGATCGAGATTGGGCGCGTGAAGCGTTTCCAGCGCCCGCCATACGCGCTGGTGGAACTGCCGGCGGCGTGCGGGGCTCAGGGAACCATAGGCACCCTGGCGGATTTTGTCATGACTGAAGTCATAGGCGTCGACGCTGTGTTCGCGGACGATGCGACGCTGCCACAATTCATCCAGGCCGCTGAAAAAATGCTGGCGCTGCCAGCTTTCGGTTTGGGGAGCAGGTGCGGGTAGGTCTTGAAACTGCTTGTTTAATTCAGGCAGCAGACGGCTGCATGCCAGGAGACTGTGTTTATCCAGGCGGGGATAGATGGGCTGCAAACTCTCGCTGCGCAGCCAATTGGCCACCGGGGCGTAGGCGAGCTGCTTTTCGGAGGGGTAGGAAACGGCCGTTAAAACCACAATCCCTTGCCGTTCCGCCCAATCGAGCAGTTCCTCAGCCAGGCGCGTCTTGCCAATGCCGGCTTCGCCGGCAATTAGGACAGCACCAGGCTGGCCATGGGTGCATTGTTTCCATGCCGTCTGCACTGTCTGCCACGCTTGTTCCCGGGCGACGAGGGGCAGGCGGATTGGGGCTGGCAGCTCCGAAGGTGCTTCCGTGTGCAGTAGCCGTTCGTACGTTTCCTGGGTGGCCGGACTGGGATCTACGCCGAGTTCCCGCTGCAAGCGTGTGGAGCAAGCATGATAGGTTCGTAAAGCGCCAGCTACATTGCCGTCCAAAGATTGCAAACGCATCAGTCGACGATAAGCGGCTTCGTGAAGGGGGTCCTCGCGCAGTAGTTTACGGGCCACTTCGATGGCCTCCGCATAGTTTCGCCGGTTTTCGAACAGCGACAGCAGCTTTTCTAAAGTGGTCAGGTACTGCTGACGCAGAACTTCGCGAACGGACAGGACCCAGTCATCGTAAAAGCCCGGCAATAAATCGCCATGATAAACGGCAATGGCTTGCTGCAAATAGGATTGTTGGTCGGCGGGGGAAGGTGTTTGCTGGGCTTGGGAAACGGCCGTTTGGAATTCCCAGGCATCGACTACACAAGGAGCGTCTAGCCGCCACTGAACGGTTTGGCGGCTGGCGGTCAAAAAACAATCGGCATCGGGTAGGGTTTGGCGCAAGATGTAAAGCGCGCCGCGCAAATTGGTGCGCGCTTGTGATTCGTTCGAGTCGGGCCAGAACTGGAAGGCGAGCTGCTGGCGGGAATGGTGGCGATGGGCGTGGATGACCAGGTAGGCGAGCAGAGATTGGTAACTGGGTGTGTCCAGAGATAGCGTCTGTTCATTATGGCGCAGTGAGAATTCGCCAAGCAAAGAGATGTGCAGCGGATGTTCAGAAGCAGCAGAAGGATCTTTAACTGCCGCTGATTTTGCTTCGCCGCTGAGAGACATAGGCCTGCTTGCTGAAACTGCAGCCCAAGATCGTTTGGTGCGCGCGCCAATTTAATCCATTCTGTCGCTACATAATAACATAGCGCAGATAGCCTTGTCATGTGACGATCGTCATGGATTCTGGGATTTGTCACTGGATTGGGGCGACTGTCTGAAGCGTTTATGTGTACATACCTAGCTCGAGCTCAACTCAAC
>JAACFF010000291.1 GCA_009937635.1 Chloroflexota bacterium | reverse complement strand
TACCAGCCTGCACGCTTGTACCCAATCTGCACCAACCAGGGCCAGACCTCAGAAACCGAGGCCTTGATAGTGATTGCCTGCGTGTACCCACACTTGGGATCAGGCACCAGATCGTCACCTGGCAAAGAACGTCGAACCTCAGCATCGGTTGTTCCTCGTCGTAACTGCCAAAGCCGGATCACTAGAGCCACAAGCCCAGCGACTCCTACAGCTATTCCAATCCCGATGCCGATCCTGAGTATCATCATCATCAATCTCCTCTCAAATGCTTTCCGGACGCTAGGGTCCGTTTAGGCCCGTGTTCAACAAATGAGCCATGATTAGCCCTTTCATACTGCTAAATTGGCCACAAATGGTAGTGAAAATAGGTGATTTTGCGCACTTTACCTCGACACTTTGGACTGAATTCGGGCTGGGGCGCTTTGGAGCAAACGTCACACGTTTGAACGGCCGTGATCCGCTTTGTCTGGCTAATCTGGGCCTGAGAGCAATTAGAAAGAGCTATGCCAGCACCGCTTTAACCCGCGGCCGGTTGAGAAATTTAGCGCGTAGTTCATCACTGCTGACATTCGCCGCGATCTCCCGGATGATCGCGCCCGCTTGCCGGCGCAGATTTTGGGCTTCGATTGCATCTTCCGCTAGTTGGCTCAGATTGAATAGGATTGGCCAAAGCATCATCTGCGATCCCATCGTCTCTGCGGCCGTTCGCGCCTCCTCCAATTTTCCCCGGGCCATTTCCAGGTGACCCAGAGCCGCCTGGGCCTGGCCCCACAGGGTGAGCGCCTCCGGAACGGAACTGCCCATGCCATAGGCCTTTGCCTTGCTCAGCAATTCTCCCGCCAGGCGGCTGGTTTCTTCGTATTCACCGCGACCCATGGCGACCCTGCACTCTGCCAACAAGTTGCTGACGTCGAGCAGGGCATGCGTACTCCTATTGGCATCATCCTGCATAAGGTCCAGGATCGCTTCCGCAGCGGCGAGATCACCCTCCATGAGGTGGATTTCGATCAAGGTGATCAACGGTACCACCCGATAGTGTGGCAAACCGATATCGGCCATGGCCTGGGCCTGGCGCGCCAATATTAATCCTTGCCCAGGGTCACCCAAACCGGCATATACATCCGCCATCCACGCATAGATGAAGAAATCAATTACCGTCAAATCGGCCAGCCTAGTCAGACGAAGGCATTCCTTCATAGTCTCCAGCGCTCTATCTGGCTGGCCGCGATCCCAATATACCGTACCGACCATTAAGAGACTGTACGCCTGGCCGCGTATATTGCCGATCGCCTGGCAGATCTCGTACGCATTCTTAGAGGCCGCTATCGCCTCTTCATATTCGCCCGCATATTTGTGCAGAGTCACCAGAGAAGAGAGACTATCGGCAAACATCGGTCTGTTGCCGTGCTCCTGCCAAATGGCGCCCGCTTCCTGATACGCCTTCTTGGCCTTCCCGGTTTGGCCGATGTCTTGGTAACAATGAGCCAAGTCGTTCAGCGTATACGCCATTTGCTCGCCGATATCTAGCGAGCGGGCCAGGGCCAGCGAGCGTTCCCCATATTCAATGGCCAGGGGCACCTTACCGGTAAAGCGGTAGAGGTTCACACAGCTCCACAAAATTTTAGCTTCGGCCTGCCCATCATCCAGTTCGCGAGCCAGATCCAGGCTCTTTTCTAACAGCGCCTCCGCCCGAGCCGCATCGAAGGTTGCCGAGAGTACCGAGTGCAGGGTGATCTGTCCCATGAGAGCCGCCAACAGCATCGACCGGTCATCCCGATCAAGAGCGCTTTTCTCCATTTCATTGTAATTGTCCAGGGCTTCATGGTAATGATTGCTGAGCTCCAAGACACGGCCGAGCTGCCGGTAAAGATAAGTGATTTCATCGCCGCCACTGTTTGTTTGGCTGGCCAGGATCAAAGCCCGGCGATAATGGCCGCCCGCTTCTTCATTGGCGTAAGTTGCAGCCGCCTGGTCACCTGCCAGCCGCAAATAGGCAAGCGCCTTTCCCTTCTTCCCGGCCTGTTCCAGGTGATAAGCGATTTGCGAAGCATGCTCAGGGATTTCCGGGCTCTCACCAGCTCGTTCGCCGCTATGTTCTACAAGCCACTCCGCCACCAGGTCGTGATAGGCACGGCGCGCACGCTTGAGGACCGTCTCGTAGGTCACCTCGCGCAAAATGGCATGTTTGAAAATATGTTCGGCCGAGCCGGAAAAGGTCGATAAGTCGCGCCGGTAGACCATCTCGCGCTCCCGCAAAACTTCCAGGCGATTGAGCACCGCCTCCTCCGCCAGCCCCCCGCCCTCACCTTGGTTCAAATAGGCGAGCACAACATCCCAAAAAACCCGTCCGATTACCGAGGCTTGCTGCAAGAGCAGCCGCTCTTCCTCAGGTAGCCCGTCGAGCCGCGCCTGGAGAACGCCGGTCAAGGTAGCGGGAACATTGACCGCCCGTAACCTGTCTAAAACCACCTGCCAACGTGCTTCCCCCTTGACGACGACCCCATCCTCGATCAGCATCTTGATTAGCTCTTCGACATAGAACGGATTCCCTTCAGCATTGGAGACCACGAGGTCCCGTAAAGCCTCCGGCACCAACTCCACCTTCTGCAGCACATCCTGGACCAATTGGCGGCTGTCGCGCCTGGATAGTGGCTGCAGTTCCAGGCGGCGGTGGAATGATCGCCCCTCGAACCAGGACGGCCTTCGTTCGTAAAGCGTGGGCCGCGTCGTGCAGAGCAGCAGAACCGGAGTCTCATCAAGGGATTGCACCAGGCGAGAGACAGTATCCAACGAAGCGTCGTCCGCCCAATGGATGTCCTCCAACAAAAGCAGCAGCGGCTGCTGGCTGGCAGCGGCTTGCAAATAGTCGGCGATAGCAAGCAAAGCTCGCTCCCAGATCTGTTGCGGGTCGTCGAGCACCGCGGCGATGTGCTGGCTGGAGCGAAAATCGTAGCCCAGCAGTTGGCCGGCGAAAGAAGCCTTTATTTCCGTCTCTTCTCCAGGGCCTAATATTTCTTGAAACCCTGATACAAAATTCTGTCGTGCATCCCCGGCCAGATCATCATCGTGGATGGCAAAGTGGAAAGCGAAAAGATCCCTGAGCAAGCTGTATGGCAGACCCCGGGTTTCCAGGCGAGCGCGTCCACGATAAGGCCGCATCGATCGCGGCTGCAGGTCGACCCAGTTTTCGAATTCATAAAGTAACCGTGACTTGCCCAGCCCCGCGTCGCCGGTTATGGTCATAACCTGGCAATCGCCATCCTCGACGACGACCGCATAGCCGGACTGGAGCGTTTGCATCTCCGCTTGGCGGCCGACCATGCGCGTCTCAATACCTTCTACGCCCCGCCTGCGCGTGCGGAAAGAGCGTTCTTTGGCCCGCAGCACCTGGTAAACCTGAACAGGTTCGGGGAATCCTTTAGCTTGAATGGGATCTTGTGGCTGGAAGTCGAAGACACCGCGAATATGCCGGTAGGTGCGGCGTGAGACGAGTAGCGTCCCCGGTTGAGCGGCGCTCTCCACCCGGGCAGCCAGGTTAACCGCGCTGCCGGCCAGCGTATCTTCTCCCTCCGATCGTCCTCCAGTGACTACCGGCCCCGTGTCTATACCCACGCGCACGCTGAAACCACGCACCCTAAACTTCGCTTCTACCTCGCTGGCATATTGAACGGCCGTCGCCAGAATACCCAATCCGGCATGGACCGCCATGACCGGGTCATTTTCCTGGGCTTGCGGCAGGCCAAAGACAGCCAGGAAACCGTCGCCCATATACCGCGTGACCCGGCCGCCATGCGCTTCCACCGGAACCGTCAGGCGCTGTAAGGCAGTGTCCATGATCGCCAGGTTATCTTCGGGATCGAGAACGCGGATCATCTCGGTGGAGCCGACAGTGTCCATAAAAAGGATCGTCACCAGCTTGCGGCGCTGCACATGGCTGGTCGTTTCCAATTCTTCCAGCCGCTTTTTCAAGGCGGCGATAGTGGCGTCGACAATGGCGTCATCTAAGGTGCCACGCAACCCTTCCTGGGCGGCGATCGCTTGTTCTATCTTTTCTTGCTCACTCATCTAGTGACTCGACTGATATCCGTCCAAGTAAAGCACCAGTGAAGCATTAACTCAAACCTCGGAGCCAATCTTCCAATCCTTGAGCAATTATACTCTTAATGAAGCTTCTTTGCCCTTAGCCTCATCCATTTGATCATTGGTAAGAACATGCGATCTATTGCAGAATAGGACCAGATAATACACACGGCCGTGCCTGTGCCTGTAACTCCTAAACCGCAGCCACGGCCGTCAAACCAGCCCAAGGAGCCCGCCAAGCGTACCGAGAACTACGCAACCATGGACGTCTGTACCCCCATGCCTTGCGCTTTTCCAGCAAAAAACAAGCCATAAGGTTAGCTGGCAGCTAACCTCTGGACCCTGACCGCTAACAAGAATCGATATTGTCTCCAGAAGAAGCAAAACAAAATCAAACAGAAAAACAAAATCGATTCCCTCATAATGAACGTCGACAAAACCTGCTCGAAAACTTTTTAAATCATCCCCGGTGATATCCTCGTTGGGATCATTTAATACTGCCGCAAAGTGATCGGTTTCTCTATGGCATCCGTCCTGTGTGGCAAACAGAAGGTCTCCAGGCAGCACGACTTCGCCTGGCGTGCAACAGCTTCAGATGTGTGTGAGTCACATTTGTTGTCTCAGGGTGACCGATTCCCTTTACAATAACACTCAGGGTGACCGGTCTAGAAAAGGGCGTCATTTTGTGCTATTCTGTAAGATAGAATGGGCAGCCAAGCGATCAAGATTGCAGCCGCTCAATCCTAATCTGGAGCCGGCCCGGTAAAGCGATAACCTCATACCTGGTTCGCTCTAGATCCTTTGTGCGCAACATAGCGCCAGATTGAACAAACCGATATCACTCACTCAATGGAGAGAGGGCGATGACCGCATCAGAAAGAAACCAGAAACCGATCATCAAAGTGCGAGGCTTGCATAAATATTTTGGTGAGACTCATATCATCAAAGGGGTTGATTTGGACATAAGTTCCGGCGAGGTGATTATTATCATTGGTCCATCCGGCGGGGGAAAAAGCACTTTCTTGCGCTGCCTAAGCTTTCAAGAACCATCTTCAGCAGGAACAATAGAAGTTGCCGGTATACAGGTCGACGCCGAAGAATCAAAGGACCAATGGCAAATGGACATTCGAGAAATCCGCCGTCGAGCCGCGATGATTTTCCAAGATTTTAACCTTTTCCAGCATATGACCGTTCTCGATAACATTATCAAAGGTCCTACTACAGTCAAGCAAGTGCCCAAAGAGCAGGCCATCGCCAAGGCAGAGACGCTGTTGGACAGGATAGGTTTGTTGGAGAGGCGTGACGATTTCCCAACCCATCTGTCAGTTGGAGAGCAGCAACAAGTTGCTATCGCTCGCTCTCTATGCATGGAACCCCAAATCTTGTTGTTCGATGATCCTACTTCAGCGCTTGATCCTGGCTTGGTTCATGAGCTAGCAGATACCATAACGCGATTGGCAAGAGAAGGAATAGCGATAATTGTTGTTACAAACGAGCCGTATTTAGCCCGCAGTGTTGCTGACCTGGTTATTTTTATGGATGATGGCGTGTGGTCGGAGATAGCGCCACCAGATGAAATGTTTACCAGACCAAAGAAAGAGCATACACGGCAGTTCATAGATCTTATATGGCTGAAAGACACGAGTCTTAGCCCATAGAATTCAATGTAAATACTGCCCGACATTGGCAATTGACGTTCTCGACGACAAACTTTATACTTCTCTCGATGAGCAAAAAACGCCATTCGCCTGACTCCCAACCTGCCAAAATAAACCCCTTCATGACCCTTCCCGAACATGGTCTATCCGCAGAACAGATCAGAGAAAGCCTCTCCCAATTCAAGCAGCGCGACCTTTCCTGGCGCAACGGCCGTGTCTTCGCCTACGTCTACGATGCCGGACCTGAAGCGGAAGCGGTCATCAAGGAAGCCTTCACCCAATACCTATCCGAAAACGCTCTCGATCCCACCACTTTTCCGAGCACGATGCAGATGGAACGGCAAATTGTGCGTATCACTGCCGGCTTGCTGCATGGCGATCAGCAGGTCGTGGGCAACGTCACCACCGGCGGCACGGAGAGCCTCATCCTGGCCGTCAAAACTGCTCGTGATTGGGCTTGGGCCAACCGGCCGGAAATCAGCCATCCCGAAATGATCCTCAGCCGCACCGCCCACGCCTCTTTTCACAAAGCGGCCCACTATCTCGGCGTCAAACTGGTCATCGTCCCGTTCGACGAAGAGAGCTATCGCACCAGCCCAGAGGCCATGCGCGAGGCTATCACGGACAATACAGTTCTGCTCGTCGCTTCCGCTCCCAACTACTCCCACGGCGTTGTCGACGATATAACCGGTATCGCCGCCCTGGCCCAGGAACACAACATTCTATGCCACGTCGACGCCTGTATAGGAGGCTTTCAACTCACCTTCATGCGCCAGGTCGGTTACGACGTCCCGCCATTCGATTTCGCAGTGCCCGGCGTCACGTCCATATCGGCCGATTTGCACAAATATGCCTATGCCGCCAAAGGGGCCTCCGTCTTGCTGCATCGCCATAAAAATCTACGCCGCTACCAGATGTACGGCAGCATTTCCACCACTGCCTACGCCATTCCCAATCCTACCATGTTAAGCACCAAGTCAGGCGGCCCTCTCGCCGCCGCGTGGGCAATTCTGCATTACATGGGCCAGGATGGATACCAACGCATCGTACGCCAGGTGATGGGGGCTACGGAGAAACTAATCGCGGGCATTGACGCCCACCCCGACCTTTACGTCCTCGGCCAGCCAGACATGTCCATCTTCGCCATCGGATCGCACTCCATGAACGTTTTTCAGCTAGCCGATGTCATGAAAGAAAATGGATGGCTGCTCCAGCCCCAATTCTCCAAGACCGCCACGCCGCAGCCCAACATCCACATCACTCTCAGCCACTCCAACGTGCCCCACGTGGATGCCTTTCTAGATGACCTGAGTCAAGCCGTGGAAGAGACAAAATCCCTGCCGCCATTGAACGTCGCCATCGTCAAGCAGCAGGTAGATTCCCTGCTCAAAACCCTGCCGCCCGCCGAAGCCGCAACCGCCCTCTACCAATTGGCCGGCGTCGAGGGTTCGCAGCTCCCCAATGGCCTGGCCTTGATCAACACCATCCTCAGCATCCTCCCGCCCCCCATTGCCGAGGAATTGCTGATGCAATACTTTAATGACCTGTACACATAACCGTAACGCAACCTTTCCAGGTTGCATTCAACCAGGATAACCGTAACGCGACCTTTCCAGGTTGCGATCAAGCTAGAAAGCTTGAGTTACGAAGGAGACAACCATGACCGGCACATTCAAATTCTCATTTGGCCCCTGGAACATTCACGAAGGCGCCGATCCCTTTGGCCCACCGGTTCGCCCCACCATGGCCTGGGCGGAAAAGCTACCTCTATATAGGAAGCTTGGCTTCGAAGGCGTGCAGTTGCACGACGACGATGCCGTGCCCAATATCAATGATCTGACAAGCTCCCAGGTCGAGCGAGCCGCGCGCGAAATGCGCCGCATGTTGGATGGCGAAGGGCTCATCGCCGAGATCGTCGCGCCCCGTTTATGGGAGGATCCACGCACCATCGACGGCGGCTACACCTCCAACAACACGGCCGAACGCCAATACGCCCTCGATCGCAGCCTGCAAACGGTGGACATCGCCAACATTCTGGGCTGCAAAAACTTCGTCTTATGGCTCGCCCGCGAAGGCACCTATATTCGCGAAGCCAAAGATTCACGTCTG
>JAACFF010000290.1 GCA_009937635.1 Chloroflexota bacterium | reverse complement strand
GATCCATGCTCGATTCCATCAAACGGGCTAAACCTACAGCCCGTGGCAGCGGTTCCAAATAATGTTGTGTTTGATTCGTCCTCTGCTTCAATGCAAATATCGTGATCTAATTGCCGCATCACCCTAGACGGCCGTTCGAGTTCGTAATCAAACAATATCCGCCATTGCTCATTGACCCGCCGGCTCCGGCTGTGTAAAGTAATTGAAAGCGAGTGCAGTTGAATCTGCATGGTACTGCGGTGAAAAGCCGAGTTACCCAGAAAGGAACTGCTTGATCGCTTGCTCAAAGATTGGATAGGGTTGGGCTCCTGACATTGAGTGACCATTGATGAAAAATGCCGGTGTACCCGTTACGCCGAGCTGAGAGCCTTCTTCCAAATCCTGCATGACGGCCGCTTCATGTTCCCCGCTTTCAACACATGAGGCAAAGCTCTCGGCGTCCAATCCCAATTCTCCGGCATAACCAATAAATAAGTCGACGGCATCTGACCGGCCTTGCCACTCGGCTTGCGTCTCAAATAATTTGCCGTGCATAGCGACGTAATTCTCCTGATCGCCGGCACAGCGCGCTGCCTCCGCTGCCATAACAGCCTGTGGGTGAATGTTGGTCAATGGAAAATCTTTAAAGATATAGTATACGTCTCCGCTATCGACGAAATTTTCCTTGATCTGCCCAAATGTCTGTTCATAATGACGGCTACAGAAAGGGCATTGGAAGTCTGTATACTCAATGATAACTACGGGAGCATTGGGATCGCCAATGCCATATGCTTTCGAGATATCTGGTTCACCTGGATCAAAAGCCTCCGCCAACAGGCCCTCTTCGGCCAAACCCACCGCATAGAGAAACAGTTCATAGGGCTGCGCTCCGGGAATTGGGAGACCATCAATGAAAAAGTATGGCGTGGCGTTGGCCCCAAGTGCAGAGGCCTCGTCAACATTGGCTTGTATGACTTCAGCATATCGTTCTTCTTCTAGACAAGCCCTAAAAGCTGCCTCGTCCAGATCCAACTCGTTAGCCAAAGAGATAAATGTATCAGCAGCAGCCTCGCCTTGCCCGGCCCAAGATGGCTGCGCTTCAAATAGAGCGTCGTGCATTTCCCAATAGCCATCTTGTTCCCCCGCGCATCGGGCGGCCTGCGCGGCAGCGCGTGCCTCGGGATGAAGCCTGTCCAACGGTAGATCCTTTAGTACATAATGAACTCTGCCCGTATCGATCATATCACTTAATATTCCCGGCATTGTCTCCTGGACGTGACGCTGGCAAAAAGGGCACTGATAATCCGTGTACTCGACGATGGTTACAGGGGCATCCGGATCGCCCAAGCTCCCGGCGGCATCGTCAGAACGGATTGCCGCGGGCGTAGGAGCTACACGAGGGGCTTGCAACGGTGATTCATCTACTGGCGGTTCTTCCGGAGCCGTTGCAATACTCTCGCCATCCTGGATGGCAGCGATTGCCTCGTTAAACACCTCTACAGGTTGGGCTCCAACGAGCGATTGTCCGTTCAAGAAGAAACTTGGGGTACTGCGCACACCTCGTGACGTTGCCAGGGCTATGTCTGCCTCGATCTGCTCCTTGAACTTGTTGCTTTCCACACAACTGGTGAATTCGCCAAGATCCAGATCCAATTCCTCGGCGTACTGCCCAAAAACCGCAAGAGGATCCTGACCCGACCAATCTTGCATACCTGAGAACAGCTTGTCATGCATGTTCCAGTAGGCGGCAGGGCCTTGATCTCCGGCACACCGGGCGGCGTTGGCGGCCGCAAAAGCTTGCGGATGAATGCTTTCAAGAGGAAAGTCATAGTAAATCAGCAACACTTCACCCAAAGCAATCTGATTTTCATCTAGACTGCTCAGTGTCTGTTCGGAAAAACGACCGCAAAATGGACATTGGAAATCGCTGAATTCTTCAATGACAACAGGAGCGTTCGGATCGCCGCGATAGGCATGCCCATCTTCCGTGAATCCGACCTGGAGGTTGTTAGCGTCTGTCTCACTCTCTTGAAGATCAATGTCGCTTTCGGGACGTGGCTGGACCGTAGGTGAGCTATCTGAAATCGCCATATCCTGCTCGGCCTTACCTTCAGGCTCATCGGCCAAACTAGAATCAACAGTCGCTTCCGATGCATCATTAGATACCGCTTTGGAATCATCATAGTCTACGGGACCGGCTGTGCCGCAAGCGGCAAGTATCAATAGAAAAGCGCTTGCCAACATGAGCGTAAGGCTGGTTTTAGGACGATACATAATCACTCCGATGGATGTTGCCCTGAGAATCGCCAGCCGAGTCCTTCAATCACAGGCTGATCTGCCAAAGCAAGTGCGTCAGGGATAGAATTTATTAAGTGGCTCACAATTATGTCACAGAAGTATTTGCTTTGAAACGGATGAATGTAGTTACTTAGAATGCCGTAATTCTAGGATCTAGATGAAAAGATCACACCGATCTCGCCAGCATTTGGGCTTTATGTTAGACTAACGAGTTGTTTTTGGCACCAGCAACAAACGGCAAGTTGGATTAGATTTATATGGATCGACCAAGTAGGGCATTGGTTCTAAACGGCAGAAAACACGGACAGGAAATTATATTCTCGTTGAAGTTTTGCCATACAACAAGCCTCCTATTGCTGGCGCTGCTTTTTCTAATTGCTTGTGTAGAAAAACCTCAAACGGAAACGCCAAACGGCAATGAAGTAGAAAGCAGTTCTGAGGAAACGGTAGGAGAAGGGACTGGCGGTCACGTGGCCGGTGAGCCGGAGAATATCAAAGAAAATGTGGCCGAACCTAAGCAGGATGGACCTGCTGAATTACAAGAGGCAGCATCGTCAACATCAACACCTCCTGCGCAGAAAGAAGTCGTAATCTGTATGGGTGGGCAGCCGCCAGATTTATTCTTGTATGGAGATGAGACATTAGCCGCAACTGCGCTGCGCCATGCGATATACGAAAATCTATTTACTACGGTAGGCTACGCTTATCAGGCACAGGGACTGGAGAAGATGCCGAGCCTCGCCGACAATGATGCGGTCTTTAAAACAGTTATAGTGAAGGAAGGCGATCGCCTTATCGATGCCGCGGGAAACTTGGTCACGCTCGTGGACGGAGTAATGGTAAATAGTGCCGATGGTGAGGTGGTGAAGTTTGATGGGACGCCTATTAAAATGGAACAATTGGTGGTTGATTTTTCGTTCCAGCCCATGGTTTGGTCAGATGGAACGCCAGTTACGGCAGAAGACTCGGCTTTTAGTTTCCGATTGGCTGCGGATCCACAAATCGCTTTCAGAAGTAATGGGGTGACCCATACTGAAAGTTATGTCGTTAAGGGTGAGAGGACTGTTCGCTGGACCGGCTTGCCCGGTTTAAAGGATCAGACCTATTTCGAAAACGTCTGGAGTCCCTTGCCCAGCCATCAGCTAGCTGATATTCCAATTGATGATTTGAAGCACGCTGAGGAGACAAATAAGTTGCCATTAAGCAGTGGTCCCTTCGTGGTTAGAGAATGGGTTTCGGAGAACGAGTTGGTGATGGATCGAAACCCGCACTATTATCTTCAGAATGAGGGATTGCCTGCTGTAAATCGATTAATTGTTCGGTTTGGCAATGGCGAAGATTTCCTGGCAGGCGATCCGGCAGAGACGTGCGATATTTTGGCTGATGGCGCGCTTAGAGCCGGAAACCTTCCTTTGTTAGAAATGGCTGCAGAGAAGGGTAATTGGGAGGTGCTGACAGTTCCGGGAGATGTGTTTGAGCATATTGCCTTTGGGGTCAATCCGGTTGAAGAGTATGCTGAGCGGCGACCAGATTGGTTCGAAGATGTACAGGTCCGCCAGGCATTGACTATGTGTACTGACCGCCAGCGCATGATACAAGAATTAACTGATGGCCGCGCTGAGCTGCTACACGCCTATGTGCCGGCTAGTCACCCTATGTATCCAGATGACTTAGAGGAATGGGAATACGATTTAGAAGGAGCCAATGCTTTACTGGATGAGGCCGGCTACCTTGACTTCAGCGAAGATGGCCGGCGGCAAGACGTAAATTCTGGAGTGCCCATGACAATTACGCTTGGTACCAATAGTGAAAGTTCTTTACGCTTGCGGATCACCGAGATTTTTCAAGAGAATATGGTTGATTGCGGCATTGCTGTTGAAAGATATGACTTACCGGCAGGTTCCTGGTATGCGGAGGGACCTATCGGACGATTGTTCGGCCGTCGCTTCGACTTGGCTGAGTTTGCCTGGTTAGCTCGGCCTTTGCCCGATTGCGGTCTGTATTTTAGTGCGAATATCACCGGTCCAGAAGAGTTTGGATTCGGTGGATGGCAAAATGCCAACGTGACTGGATGGTCCAGTGATGAATTCGATGCTGCCTGTGGAGAGGCCTTGCATTCGCTTCCAGGTGGCGTTGGGTATAAGGAAAAGCAACAGGAATCACTACGTATCTTTGCCAGGGAGTTGCCCGCGATTCCCTTATTTACCAATCTAAAGGTAGCGGCGGTACGCCCTGAGTTGCAGAATATCGTCTTAGATTCATCGCAACCGTCACTGCTGTGGAATATAAGTCAATGGGATGTGGAAGAGTGAAATTACTATCGCGCTGGCGAGACTGGATGATGGACAAGGACAAGCGATTGGATTCACTTGAACAGGAAATAAAGGATGTCGAGCGATTACTGATAGTTGGTTTGGGAAATCCAGGTCGAAAGTATCGGAATAACCGTCATAATATTGGCTATATGGCGGTCGAGCGACTTGCAGCGGATTTTTCTATCAGCCTGGAGCGTGTTCAACAAAGAGCGCTTGTTGGAAGTGGCCGGTTCAATGGCCATCTGATTTTTCTAGCTAAACCACAAACGTTCATGAATAACAGCGGCGATTCGGTGGGTCCGCTGGCTCGATACTACAAAATTCCAGCAGAACACATCCTTGTGGTTTATGATGAATTGGATTTGCCGCAAGGTTCATTGCGTTTGCGGCCAAAAGGTGGATCTGGTGGACACAAAGGAATGAAGTCGGTCATTCAGCATATAGGCAATGATTTCCCCCGTCTACGCTTGGGTATCGGCCGTCCACCAGGCCGTATGGATCCAGCAGCTTACGTACTGCAAGATTTCCGCAAAGAAGAGCTACCGCTGCTAAATGAGCAGTTGAGCGAATCTGTAACGGTTATTGAACACTTGATTCTTTATGGTCTTGATGAGGCGATGAACCGGCACAACTAACTATGACTATTTCTGGTCTATTAGATATCTTTGATCAGTTGCCCGCCTACGGTCAACTTGTAGGTGCATTGGCGCAACAGCGACTAGCAGCGCCATTGCTGATGCCCAAGAGTGCCCGGGCTATGCTGTTGGCACGCCTGTACCAGGATCACCGGGCTCCAATCCTTTTGCTAACGGGTCGGGTCGAGACGGCGACATCCTGGCAGCAGTCACTAGAAACATGGTTGCCAGCTCATGGACGGCTTCTGCGCTTCCCAGAGCCAACACCTCTGCCTTATGATCGCGGCCCTTGGAGCGAGCGCACGCGTCTAAAACGCTTGTCCGTGTTTACGGAATTGATCGCCAATCAACACCCTTTACTCTCTGTTCCTGACATACCACCAATTATAGTTACTTCGGCCCGTGCATTCCTCCAGAAAACGATTCCCACACGGCGATTTATGACGGCTACCCGAGTGCTTCGAGTCGGGCAGACACTTGATCTTGAGAAGAACCTGACTAACTGGACCAAGATCGGTTACCAAACGGTAAGTGTCGTGGAGAGTGCAGGGCAGTTCAGCCGCCGAGGTGGCATCCTGGACATATTCCCGGTCACGGCTAGATTCCCGGTTAGGATCGAGTTGTTTGGTAATGAAATTGATACCATGCGCCACTTTGACCCAGCAACGCAGCGCTCCATCGCAGATAGTGGCAGCGCCAGGGTAGAAGAAGTGGTGGTGACGCCAGCACGTGAAGCCCTGCCTGGAGTTGCACAGGAATACGCAGAAGTCTGGCAAGCCATTGATCTTCCGCAGAGTAACAGCTTGCCTTCGTGGCAGGATGACCTGGCCGAACTCCGGGCGGGCGCCGTATCGCCCAATATGGAGTACTATTTGCCGTTTCTCTATCCGCACCCGGCAAGTCTTCTAGACTATCTGCCGCAAGAGTCGTTATTGGTTGTGGACGATTGGCCGGAGCTGGAAGCTGCCGTGCGTGAATTACACGCGCATGCCGATCAGATTGCCAATGAGCAGCCCAGTCTGCCTCCCGACTATCCGGACCCCTTATTTAGTTGGCAGGCAATGCAGGACGAATTGAATTGGTGGCAGCCGCTTACGCTGGGTGAAGGTTTGGAAGCTGATCAACCACGAATTTCTGAGCTGGCGGATTCCTTTGAGGTAGGACCGCGTTACGGTGGGCAAGTACGGCCGTTGATGACGCACCTCAAACAGGCACAGCAAGAAGGGGAATCGATTGTGGTACTCAGCAGGCAGGCGTCACGTTTGTCTGAGCTTTGGCGTGAGGAAAGGCATGGTAAAAATGATGGCGGTTTACTGCCAGGCCAAGATACCTCCTTCAAACCTCTAGAAGCGTTGCCTGAGCGCCCAGCGCATGGCTCCCTTTCTTTTGTTCAGGGTAGTCTTGCCGAGGGCTTTGTTCTGGTGCGCCGTGCAGACAATCAGGTCTTGCTGGATCTGCTTACCGATGCCGAAGTATTTGGTTGGAAGCGGCCAATTCCCCGCAGCCTTCGCGAGCCTCGTCCATCGGCGCCTGAGACTTCATTTGCTGACATCCGGGCAGGTGACTACGTGGTACATTTGGAATATGGTATCGGCCGTTTTGTGGGACTTGTCTCGCGCCATATGGCCGGCATGGATCGTGAGTATCTACAAGTGGAATACGGCAATTCAGATACGCTCTATGTGCCTGTTCATCATGCCGACCGTCTGGGAAAATGGGTCGGTCCTGATGACCGCCCGCCGCGAATCCATCGCCTTGGAGAAAAGTCTTGGAGCCGTGCCAAAACCCGTGCCATGCGAGCTGCGGATGAACTGGCCGAGGAACTATTGGAACTATATGCGGCGCGTGAAACTGTTCCCGGTCATGCTTTTGCTGCCGACGGCGCGTGGCAAGCGGATTTGGAGGCAAGTTTCCCTTACCAAGAAACAGAGGATCAGTTACGCGTGATTGCGGATGTCAAGGGCGATATGGAGCGCTCACAGCCAATGGACCGCCTGATTTGCGGTGACGTAGGATATGGTAAAACGGAAGTAGCCTTGCGCGCGGCATTCAAGGCAGTATTAGACAGCAAGCAAGTAGCCATATTAGTGCCGACAACCATTCTGGCCCAGCAGCATTACGCTACTTTTCGTGAACGCTTGGCGCCATTTCCGGTGACGGTGGAGATGCTTTCTCGCTTCCGTACGCCAACGCAGCAGCAACGTATCGTAAAGGATATGCGCGAGGGTCGGATTGATATCATTATCGGTACCCATCGCCTGCTCTCTGACGATGTCTCGTTCAAAGATCTTGGACTCGTGATAGTGGATGAAGAACAACGCTTTGGCGTAGCGCATAAGGAAAAGTTGAAGCAGTGGCGCACTGAAGTAGATGTACTGACCATGACCGCTACACCAATTCCACGAACTTTGCATCTGAGTCTGACTGGCGTGCGAGATATCAGTATTATCGATACAGCGCCTGCAGAACGTCTACCGGTGCAGACATATGTTGGAGAATTGGAAGAAGCCCGATTGCACCGGGCTATTTTACGCGAGCTAGATCGGGGCGGTCAGGTTTTTGTGGTGCACAATCGGGTACAAACCATAAATATCGTAGCCAAGCAAATCCAGAAAATGGTTCCTGAGACAAGGGTG